>DASSUA010000244.1:0-2022 GCA_035707525.1 Pseudonocardiaceae bacterium | reverse complement strand
GGACGCCAGCGAGTATGCCGGGTGCCGGTGTCGCCGGTGCGGATCAGCTCCAGTCTGGGCCGGGGGCCGTCGGTGCGCCCGGCCGGTGGCCGGCGGCTGCCGGCCCGGAACGGTGCCGGCCAGACCGCGCCGGGCCCCGCGTACCCCTGCTCGGCCGCCGCGTGCAGGGTCCACTGTGGATCGTAGAGGTGCGTCCGGCCGAGCGCGCACAGGTCCGCGCGGCCGGCCAGGATGACCGAGTTCACGTCGTCCCAGGAGGACAGCGCACCCACCGCGACCACAGCGGTGCCGAGCTCGCGGCCGACCTCGTTGCGGATCCGGTCCGCGAACGGGGTCTGGTACGACCGGCCGTACGCGGGCCGTTCCTCCTTGACCACCTGACCGGTCGAGACGTCGACGGCGTCCACCCCGTGCTCGGCGAAGGCGCGGGCGATCAGCACCGCCTCGTCGACGTCCACGCCGCCGTCGCACCAGTCGGTCGCGGACACCCGGACGCTCATCGGGCGGTCGGCCGGCCACACCGCCCGCAGCGCGTCGAAGACCTCGAGCGGGTAGCGCAGCCGGTTCGCCGGCGAGCCGCCGTACTCGTCGGTCCGCCGGTTGGACAGCGGGGACAGGAACGACGACAGCAGGTAGCCGTGCGCGCAGTGCAGCTCGAGCAGGTCGAAGCCGATCCGGGCGCCGCGGGCGGCGGCGGCCACGAACTGGCCCCGGATCTCGTCCAGGTCCGCCCGGGTCAGCTCGCGGGGCACCTGGTTGGCCGCCGAGTACGGCACCGGCGACGGGCCGCAGACCTCCCAGTTGCCCTCCGGCAGCGGCTCGTCCATGCCTTCCCACATCAGCCGGGTCGAACCCTTGCGGCCGGAGTGACCCAGCTGCAGGCCGATCGCGGCCCCCGAGTTGGCGTGCACGAAGTCCACGACGCGCCGCCAGGCGGCTTCCTGCTCGTCGGAGTAGAGGCCGGCGCAGCCCGGGGTGATCCGGCCGGTCGGCGACACGCACACCATCTCGGTCATCACCAGCCCGGCGCCGCCGAGGGCCTTGCCGCCGAGATGCACCAGGTGGAACTCCGACGGGACCCCGTCGGCCGCCGAGTACATGTCCATCGGGGACACGATCACCCGGTTGCACAGCTCGAGCCCGCGCAGCCGGAACGGGTGGAACATCGGCGGCGTCCCGTCCGGCACCGCCGTTCCGGTGGTCCGCGCCGCCGCGGTGAAGCGACCCTCCACCCAGGACACGAACTCCGGGTCGCGCAGCCGCAGGTTGTCCAGCGTCACCCGGCGGCTGCGGGTCAGCAGGTTGAAGGCGAACTGGGCCGGCTCCTGGTGCACGTACCGCCCGAGGTTCTCGAACCACTCCAGGCTCGCCTGCGCCGCGCGCTGGGTCGAGACCACGACCGGCCGGCGCTCGGCGTCGTACCCGGCCAGCGCCTCGTCCACATCGGACTGCTCATGCAGCGATGCCGCGAGCGCCAGCGCGTCCTCCATCGCGAGCTTCGTCCCGGAGCCGATCGAGAAGTGCGCGGTGTGCGCGGCGTCGCCGAGCAGCACGACGTTGCCGTCCCGCCAGGCCGCACACCGGACCGTGCCGAAGCTGATCCAGCGCGAGTTGTTGGCCACCAGCGGCTGCCCGTCGAGCAGGTCGGCGAAGAGCTCGCCGACCAGGGTGATGGACTCGTGGTCGCTCTCCCCCGGGGCGAAGGAGCGGGCGGCCGAGGCGTCGAACCCGGCGCGGCGCCACACCGAGTCGTGCATCTCGACGATGAAGGTGCTGCCCGTCGCGTCGTACGGGTAGGCGAGCACCTGCATGACCCCGTACGGGGTCCGCCGCACGTCGAAAGTGAAGGCGTCGAAGACCTTGCTCGTGCCCAGCCACATGTACTTGCACTGTCGCGTGTCGACGGTGGGACCGAAGCGGTCGGCGTACTTGGCCCGGGTGGCCGAGTTGACCCCGTCGCTGGCCACCACGAGGTCGTGGGTGGCGCGGAGCTGGTCCGGGTCGGGCGCCTCGGTGCGGAAG
>DASSUA010000243.1:0-8351 GCA_035707525.1 Pseudonocardiaceae bacterium | reverse complement strand
GGCAGGTGATCGTCCCGGCGCCCTCGCCGGCCTGCGCGACGACCGAAAGGGGCTTGAACAGGCCCTCGCCGAACTGGATCTCCTTGGTGAACGGCAGCGGGGCGCCGTTGACCTGCTCCGTGCCGGCGTTGACGTCCTTGGTGTAGGTGATGTTGCCCGCGATGGTGACCCCGTCGCCGGTGATCTCGTAGGTCACCTTGACCGGCCGGGAGTCCTGCTGGATCTGGTCGCTGACCTCGTTCGCGGCGCCGCCGATCAGCGCCACACAGCCGGCGAACGCCAACACCACAAACAGCGCGACTCCTCCGAGCACCCATGGCCACACGCGGCGCTTCTTCGGCTGCTGGAACGGCTGCTGGTACTGCGGCGCCGGCTGCATCGGGTGGTTCGGCTGATTCATGGTCTCCAACTCTCGCTCGGGGGTTGCCTCTGTAAATCGACCCGCAACGCGAGGAGCGTTACCCGCAGTCCGCTACTTTCCGGTAACGAGCCAGCGCGGCCGGTTTAGCGCCTCCGGTCGTCGTCGCGCTGCGCATGTCGACCTCGTCGTCCTGAGCCGTCACCTGGCCCCGACCTCCCGGACGATCTCCCACTCACCATCACGCCAGAACCCGCACGCGTCCCACTCCGTGCCCTCAGTGCTGGCGGAGACACACACCCGGCCGGGGTTCGCGACCTCCGCAGCCGGGTTGAACACCCCGCCGCCGAGCTCGGCGAGCGGCACACAGATCCGCGCCGCGGTCAACACCTCACTCGACCCGCACGGAAACAGCACGTCACCGTCGGCCGGCCCGGTAGCGGACGGGCCAGGCCCCGACGGCCAAGCGAGCAGGATGACCAGGATAACGGGCGCAGCGACGAAGACGATACGGGCGAAGAAATCGCCAGGCTCAGTGCGGCAACGGTGTGGCTGCGCGGACTTTGCGACCACGATGTCCTCCTCTGCGGCAACCCGGAGACGGTGTTTCGCAGACGTTCGTGCCGCTCACGGCCGTTAGGTGAGATAGGCCGGCCACCTTGAACTCGTCGGTCACCTCCGGTGGCAGACCGCTCGTGTCGCCGACGACCAGGCCCGGCAGCAGCCCGGCCGGTTGCTCGGGCAGGACCTGCGCGGCGTCGCGAAGCCCGGCCCGCACGTCACCGGCGGCGCGCTGCCACCACGGCGGCGGTCCGACGTTGACCGGTGGGCCGCGCACCCGAAAGGCGGCCACGGTGAGATCGCGGTGCAGCGGCGGCGCGAGCAGGCCGGCGGCGGTCACCGGCTGGCCGGGCAGCAGTCCCACCCAGCCATCCGCCGGCGCGATCAGCACCACCCGGCCACCGACCGTCCACCGCTCGCCGGCGATCTCGGCGTGCCGCAGTTCCGCCTCGATCATCACCCGGGATGCGCCGCCCTGGCGGCCGCCGTAGCCGGACGCGTGCAGCGGGCGAGGGTCGCCGGTGAGCCGGACCCGCAGGGTCGCCGCGGAACCGGACTCGGCCGCCAGCCGCACCGGATTCGCCACGCAGTGATAGGCCTGCAACGCCGTGACGGTTCCGCTGGCCAGCAGCGCCGCGCCGAGCGCGATCAGCCCCGCCGCGAGCCGACCGGCCGCGGCACGCAGGCCCGCCGGTCCCCGACCGCCCGGCCCGCTCGACGGACCGGCGAGCAGGTACGTGGCCAGGACCGTGAGCAGGCCGGTGAGCGCGGCGGCGGCGGCCGCCCACCAGCCGACCCACAGCCCGAGCAGCGCGCACGCCCAGGCACCGAGCGCTGCGGGCACGAGGCGCAGGTCAAGCCGGTTCTCTCGGTCGGTGGCCAAGCCGGCGGCGGCATCGGCGGTCATGCCGTCACCAGGTCGCGGAGACGGGCGAAGCGGGTCTCGCCGATCCCCTCGATCTCGCGCAGCTGGTCGATCGAGGTGAACCTGCCGTGCTGCTCGCGCCAGTCCAGAATGCGCTGGGCGGTGACCGGCCCAACGCCGGGCAGGGCGTCGAGATCGGCCAAGGTCGCCGTGTTCAGGTCGACCCGGGCGCCGGCAGCCGCGCCGGAACCACCCGCGCCGGAACCACCCGTGCCGGCCGCCCCGGCACCGGCGGCCATCGGCGCCGGGCCTACGACGACGTGCTCGCCGTCCGTGAGCCGCCGGGCGAGGTTCAACCCGGTCAGGTCCGCGCCCGGGACGGGACCGCCGGCAGCGGTGACGGCGTCCGCCACCCGCGCACCGGGCGGCAACCGAACCAGGCCCGGCCGCACAACCTGACCGGCGACGCTCACGACCAGCTCGCCGGTGCCGTTGGGAGCGGCGTCGGAGGAGGTCGCAGAGGGAAGCGAGACCGGGATCGTCTCGGCTACCGGCCTGGACCGCCACACACCGAAGCCGGCCGCCGCGGCGCCCAGCAGCAGCACGGCCGCGAGCACGACCGCGGCCCGTCGGCCAGGGTCCATGCGCACCTCGGTGGTCCCCGGCGGCAACCATCGGCGGATCCGCCAGCCGACCTTGACCGACCGCACCGGGCGGCGCGACTGTCCACCGCCGGAATGAGTCGCACCGGCGTCATCACCGGCGTGCACCAGACCGGTCGCCGGCTCACCGACGGCGTCATCCTCATCGACAACGCGAACCTGGCCGCCCGGCCGCTCGCCGCTGTCATGAGCCGGGCCGGCACCGGGAGGAGCCGGGCCGCCAGCGGCCGAGCCGGAGCCCGCCAGCCATGCCACCCGCTGCGCCGCCGTCCTGCGATCACCCGCTCCGAACAGTCCACCTGCCATGAGCCGGACGCTATGGCCGCCGACCGACCGGTGCGGCGAGTTGAGAGCCGAGCTGTGGACAACCCAGCCGATGTGGACAACTCAGCCAGTGGCCCGGGTTTCGGCAACGAGGCTGTCGGTGCCCGGTGGCATGCTGGAGGGTTTAGGCGCGCGCTAGTTGTCGGGAAAGACGACCACGCCGAACACACCCGGGCCGGTGTGGGCGCCGAGCACCGCGCCCAGCTCCGAGGTGACACACGTGGTCAGCCGGGGCAGGCGCTGCCGCAGCCGGCTCGCCAGCTCGGCGGCCCGGTCCGGGGCGGCCAGGTGGTGCACCG
The DNA here is from genome assembly GCA_035707525.1 of Pseudonocardiaceae bacterium. Classification (GTDB taxonomy): domain Bacteria; phylum Actinomycetota; class Actinomycetes; order Mycobacteriales; family Pseudonocardiaceae; genus DASSUA01. Next base: position 5,282 of record DASSUA010000243.1, on the reverse strand, counting down.
CGACCGACACCTGGGCGTCGCCCGCGGCCTGCACCGCGAGTTCGACCATGCGCGCGAGCGCCCGGCTCGACGTGCGCACCTTCTCCAGCGGCACGATCTGCCCGTCGGCGACGTGCAGCACCGGCTTGACGGCGAGCGCGGTGCCGACGAGCGCGGCCGCCGTTCCGATCCGGCCACCGCGTCGCAAATACTCCAGCGTGGGCACGGAGAAGAAGGTCCTGGTCCTGGCCGCCGCCTCGACCGCGACCCGCTCGACGTCGGCAAGCCCGGAACCCGCCCGGGCGGCGCGGGCGGCCGCCAGCACCGCAAACCCGAGGCCCATCGCCGCCGACCGGGAGTCGACGATCCGCACCACCTTCGACCCGCCGAGCGCCTCGGCGGCGAGCCGGGCGGCCTCCCAGGTGGCCGAGAGCTGCCGGGACAGATGCACGCCGAGCACCCCGTCGGCGCCGTCCGCGAGCGCCTGCCGGTACACCTCGCCGATCTCCAGCGGCGTGGCCCGCGACGTGGTCACCGGCACGTGCGCGGCCAGCGCGGCGGCCAGCTCGACCGGCCCCAGGTCCACCCCGTCCAGGTACCCGATCCCGCCAAGGTGGACGTGCAGCGGGATCACCCGCACCCCCAGCTCGGCCGCCGCGGCGTCCGGAAGGTATGCGGTGGAGTCGGTTACGACGGCGACCGGCACAGCCCGCCAGCCTAAGGTCCGAGATCGCCGGCCCGGCGGCCAGGCGGTCAGAGGCCGAGCTCGACGAGCGTGGCGGCGACTGCCTTGCCGACCGCCTCGTGCGCCACCCAGCCCCAGTGCAGCCCGTCCGGGTTGCCGTGACCTGCCGCGATGTGCTCACCGACCAGCGCCGGCACGTCCACCACTCCGACTCCCGCCGGCCCCGCCCACCGGCGAAGCGCCGCCTCGGCCCGAGGGCGTCCACTGTGGACGTGGCCGTACCGTGGCGAGCGGTGCACCGAGGGCGAGAGCGCCACGATCGGCACATCGGGTCGCAGGGCGTGCACGGCCGCCCGGCACCGCTCCAGGTACCGGACCGTGACGCGGGCCGGCAGCGCGACCGGCCAGCCGCCGAACGCCGCCGCCTGCAGCCTGGCCAGCACCGGCTGGGCGGCCAGATAACCGGCCCGGACCCGGCGCCGTAGGCCGTCGGGCCGCAGGTAGCGAAGGCCGGACCGAAGGTAGCTCGGCAGCGGCGACGGCAGCGTGTCCATGCCGCCGACGCCGAGCACGACGGCGTCCAGGTCGGGCATCAGCGCCCAGATGCGCGGGTCGCCGGACAGCGCCCACCACGCCTCGCGCGCCGTCCAACCGGTGCCGGCGAACAGCTCTGCCCGGCCGCCGAGCGCGCCGGCCAGCACGTTCGGCCACAGCCGCGGCTCGTTCGCCGGCTCGGCGCGGCTGGGACCGTGGAAGGCCAGCGAGTCCGCGAGCACCACCACGAGCGGATGCCGGCTGCGCATCAGGGCACGCCCGCGTTGTAGCTGTTCAAACGCCACGGCAGGGGGCGGGAACCGGCCGAGTCCAGCTCCGGTGGCCGGTCGAGCACCGCCCACCGGCAGTTGCCGACCGCGCCGAACGTGGGCCACCGGTCGACCGGCAGCCCGAGCAGGCGCGCGACCAGGGAGGCGATCAACCCGCCATGCGCGCACAGCACCGCGACGTCGACCTCGGGTTTCTCGTCGAGCTCGACCACTACCTGCCTGGCCCGGCCGGCCACGTCGACCCTGGTCTCGCCGCCCGGCGGTGCCCACTCCGCGTCCCGGCGCCAGAGCCCGCGGCCGCCCGGCCAGCGGCTGTCGACGTCCTGGTGCGTGAGCCCCTGCCAGTCGCCGAGGTGCGTCTCCCGAAGCCGCTTGTCCACCTGCGCCGGGAGGCCGGTGAGCTCGGTGAGCACGGCCGCGGTGTCCGCGGCGCGGCGCAGATCGGAGGTCAGCAGCGCCCGCGGTTCGAACGCCGCGATGTGCGGCGCCGCCAGCTTGGCCTGTTCGATCCCGGCCTCGGACAGCTCGGCGTCGAGTTGGCCCTGCATGCGGCGGTCGACGTTCCAGTTGGTCTCGCCGTGCCGCCAGAGCACCAGCCGGCGCAACGTCACAGTGCGGTCTCCGGGCTTCCCGGGCTGGCGGCGCCGTTTGCGGACTGTCCAGGGAGACCGTCGACGAAGTCGATGCGCGGGCAGTCCTTCCACAGCCGCTCGAGGCCGTAGAACGATCGCTCCTCGTTGTGCTGCACGTGCACGACCACGTCGACGAAGTCGAGCAGCACCCACCGGCCCTCGCGGGCGCCCTCCCGCCGGACCGGCTTGGTGCCGGCGGCGAGCATCTTCTCCTCGACGTTGTCGACGATCGCCTGCACCTGGCGCTCGTTCGGCGCCGAGGCGATCACGAAGCAGTCGGTGATCACCAGCCGGTCCGAGACGTCGAGCACGACGATGTCCTGGGCCTTCTTGTCGGCGGCGGCCTGCGCAGCCAGCACCGCGAGCCGGTGGGCGTGTTCGGTCGCTGCCATCTCAGAGCCTTCCGTCATCGGTGTTCGCGCCAACGTGCTGGCCAGGCATCGCACCTCTCAAGACTCACCTCGTCACGTGCCGGTACTCGGTGCCAGTTCTACCGGATCTGTACCCACTCCCAGCACGGCACCAACGAGACTACGGGTGCGGCCGGACGCACCGAGCCAAACGTGCAGCTAGATCGGCCTGGCTCCCCTGGTCGACAGCGTCGTACGCCGGCCGGTCGGGTGGTCACCGCAGCAGACAGTGCCTATTCCCCGACGTTGGGGCAGGTAACTCCTCGCGTCAGCAGTCCTCGGACAGGTACAACTTCCGCTTGCTGATGTACTGGACGACGCCGTCGGGGACGAGGTACCACACCGGCAACCCGGCGCTCACCCGCGCGCGGCATGCCGTGGACGAGATGCTCAGCGCCGGCACCTCGATCAGGCTCACCGCGCCCCGGGGCAGGTGGTGGTCGTTGAGGTCGAAGCCCGGCCGGGTGACACCGACGAAGTGGGCAATGGCGAACAGCTCCTGCACCCGGTGCCAGCTCAGGATCTGTTCGAGGGCGTCCGCGCCGGTGATGAAGAACAGCTCGTCGTTCGGGTACAGCTGGCGCAGGTCGCAGAGGGTGTCGATGGTGTAGGTCTGGCCGGGCCGGTCGATGTCGATGCGGCTGACCGAGAACCGGGGGTTCGAGGCGGTGGCGATGACGGTCATCAGGTAGCGGTCCTCGGCCGGGCTCACCTGGCCGGGCTCCTTGCCGACGGGCAGGCCGGTCGGCACGAAGATCACCTCGTCGAGGTCGAACCGGGCCTGCACCTCGCTCCCGGCCACCAGGTGCCCGTGGTGAACCGGGTCGAACGTGCCTCCCATGACGCCAAGCCGGCGGCCAGCCATGGCGCCAAAGCCTAGGCGATCTCCAGGCAAGCGCGATGACGACGAACCCGTGGCGAGGATCGGTCACGACCCAGGGTGTTCGCGGACAACGGCAACGCAGCTCAGTCGCAGGGTCCACACGCGAGCAGCGGCGGCAGGCGTTGGAGTGGATACACAATCGTCGTTAGGTGTGAGGCCGCCTTGGCGGAGTCGGTACCTGTCGGTTGGTGGCAAGCGGTTCACGATCGTTGTGTGGTGCGGGACACGCAGAAACGTCGACGGGGGTAGCCCTCTTGGAGGGATCACGTCCGCGCTCAGCACGGTTCCCGGCACCGAAACAAACGATCATGAACCACGCCGGCTGCGGCCAGCGCGGATCCGCGCCACCGCGCCCATCCCCTGCCCATCCCCCCGCAGCGCCGCACCCGCCCGACGGCCAAGAACGATAGATCTCCGAGCTTCCAGTGACCGATTGGTCAACGGCACACCGTCCATTTGACCAATCAGTCACATCAACCCGCAAAGCCATACCCGAGCATCCGCCACCCCCGCAGCCAGCACCGACCCACGCCGCCGAACCCTTCCCTCCAGAAGAGCCACACCCGACGTCGACCTGTGACTTCAATCCAATTCCGCCCGGCTCCGGTAACCGATTGCAGGCATGCTGTCGCGGCCGGTGCGCATTCGGCGCTCGGGCCGCCGGCCGGCGGCCGTTACCGGCCCCCCGCTGGCCCAACTCCGTACATGATCACCGAAAGTGTGAAGTCACCCTGCACTTTCGCGCCCAGACTGCATGGTGAGCCCACACTGTCAGCGATCTTGACGGCTTGATCGCCGATCACGTGGCCGGGCCGTGCGGTCCCGCGGAAACCGGCCCCTCATTGGTAGCTTTCGGTAACGACACCAATACATCGCGGTGATGCCGGGGGTTCGAAGAGGGGCAGGGAATGACAAGGACCGATTTGCCTTGGGCGTCTTGACCGTCGTTTCGGTGCCGTGAAGGTGCCGTGAAGCCGGGCTGCGCCCGCTTGGTGGCGCCGATGACCTGCCTCCGCAGCCCGCTCGTGCGGTCGATCAAGAACCGTGGGCCCGGGCCGAAACGGCGTTGCCGCACTAGGGTCCGGCGGTGTGGCGGTGACCGGCGGCAAGCTCAGAGTGGGCGTGGACCTCGACGGAGTCGTCGCCGACTTCAACGGCGGCTGGACGCGGCTCTACAACGCCCAGTTCGGCTCGTCGCTCACCGCGGACCAGGTCACCGCCTGGGACGCCCCGGAGGCGCTCACGCACTTCGACTCGATGACCGGCTTCTGGCGCTGGGCCAGAACGGCCGGCGGCAACGGCCGCAGCCTGTTCGCGGACCTCGAGCCTTACCCGGGGGCAGTCAACGGCCTGCGGGCGTTGCTCGACGCGGCCCACGTGGCGATCATAACAACGAAGCCGGCGTGGGCAATCCCGGACACGCTGCACTGGCTGGCCAGGCTGGGCCTGCCGTTGCGGGAGGTGCACATCACCTCGGACAAGCCGTCGGTACCGTGCGAGGTCTACCTGGAGGACTCGCCGATCCAGCTCGCGGCGCTGCGCCGGCACCGTCCCGAGGCTATCGTCTGCCGTTTCGTGCGCCCGTGGAACCGCCCGGTGGAGGGTTGCGTGGACGTCACCGACTTCGACGACTTCTCAGTCGTTGTGCAAGAGCTGACCGCGATGCGGTGACCGTCAGAACAGCACGGTCAGGGTCGGGTGTGCCCGTCGCCCCAGACGACCCACTTGGTCGAGGTCAGCTCCGGCAGCCCCATCGGGCCCCTGGCGTGCAGCTTCTGGGTCGAGATGCCGATCTCAGCGCCGTAGCCCAGCTCGCCGCCGTCGACGAACCGGGTGGACGCGTTCACCAGCACCGCGGCGGCGTCGACG
>DASSUA010000242.1:0-4427 GCA_035707525.1 Pseudonocardiaceae bacterium | reverse complement strand
CGCCGTCGGTCCGCGGATTCGAATCGAGCACCCTGCTGGTCCTCGGCGCCGCCGTGGCGCTCGTCGTGGCCGTGGTCGAGCACCTGCGGCTGCCGTCGCCGTACGGGCGCGCCGAGCGTCCCGAACGTCCGGAACGCCGGCTGCGCGCGCTGCGGCTCGGTTCGGCGCCGCTCGCGGTCATCTGTGGCGCGATCGTGCTGTTCGAGGTGCTGTCGCTGGCCAAGGGGATGCACAAGCAGCGCGACAGCTACAGCCTTGGCGCGGCCAACGTGGCGGCGCTGGCCGGTAACGAGTGCGGGCTGTCGGACAAGGTGCTCGTCGAGCCCGACCCCGCCGCGGGCCTGCTGCCCGTGCGGAGCGGCCTGGAACCGGCCAGCCTCGACGGATTCGAGCCGGGAGCCGTTGCGAACGGGGTGGAGAACAGCGACCCGGGCAGCCGGCTGCCGTACGGGTTCGGCACCGGCGCCGCCCCGGTGTGGGGCAGCGTCGTCGAGGGTCGCGGCACCGGCGAGCTGCGCACCTCCTGGTACCTGCTGCCCGACCGGGCGCGCACGGCCCCGATCGTGGTGACCGTCGGCGGCCTGCTCGGCGCCGGCAACGAGGTGCGCCTCGAGTTCGGCCGCCGCGCCGGCGGCGTCGGCGACCTGGCGGACCGGGTCGAGCCGGTCGAGGCGATCGACCTGGCCGACGTCGAGGACTTCACCGAGGACACCAAGGGCGACTGGCGCGACCTGCAGGTCCTGCTCGGTGGGCGGGCCGAGGGCGCCGACGTCGTGCGCCTGGTGGCCGTCGACCGCAACCTGACCGGGGACGGTTGGCTCGCGGTGGCCGCCCCGCGGATCCCAGAGGTGACGCCGCTGCGCCAGCTGGTGGGCCCCGGTGAACGGCCGAGCGACCCCGTCTACCTGCAGTGGCCGGTCGCGTTCGCGCACCCGTGCCTGCGCCCGTTCAGCGTGCGCTCCGGCGTCGCCGAGGTCCCGACCTACCTGGTGTCCCCCGACCGGTTCAGCGAGGGCGGCGCGAACGGTTGGGCGGCGCCGCAGGTCGGCGGCGTCCAGGGCCCCCTCGACCTGCTGACCGTGCGCCACCAGCTGCCGGCCTACCTCGCCGGGAGCTGGCAGGGTAACTGGGGCAAGGTGTACGAGCTCGAGGAGTTCCGAGCGGCCCCGATGGTGACCGTTTCCGGCAGCGACCGCGTGCGCTCCGGGCTGTGGTCACCCGGCCCGATGCTCGTCGAGGTGCCGCCGAGCCAGGACTCGGGCACGACCCGCTGAGGCACGACCCGCTTACCTGCCCTGACCAAGTAAAGGCCCCTCGCGGAGCCGAGGGGGGAGGTGCTCACGCGAGGGGCGGCGAGCCCGGCTGGGGGTCCCGGACTCACCTATAGTGTTACACCAAACGTACTAAGCCGAAAAGGTTAATCCGTTTGGCGCTGGAAGGTCACGTGGGCCCGGGCGTCAGTGGCGGAAGATCACCGATCGCAGCACCACGAAGTTGATCGTGGTGGCGGTGCCCTGGGCGATCACGAACGCCAGCGTGATCTCCCACCACGCCTGCGGCAGCAGCGCCAGCATCAGCGCATTCATGCCGACGTTGACCACGAACGTGGTCGCGTACAGGCCGAGGAACGCGGCGAACCGGCCCCGGCTGCCGCGCGCCCGGAAGGTGAGCCGGCGGTTGAGCAGGTAGGCCGTCGTGGTGCCGGCGATGAACCCGATGGCCTTCGCGCCGTGAATCCACAGGCCAAGCGACAGCAGCGCGTAGTAGGTGCCGTAGTCCACCAGCGCCGAGAACCCGCCGACCAGGACGAACCTGACCAGCTGGTCGAGCAGGCCCAAGCGGGCGCGTCCGGATTCGGCCTCGACGTCCATAGTTCTCAACTGCTCGCCTCCGAGGTTCGGACATGCCATCGGCAGCGCGGCCTCGCGCGAGGGTATCCGACCGGGGCGGCCGGCCAGCCGGATACCCTGCGGCGCGTGCTGAACGGCGGTTATCGACGAAGGCGGCTGGCCGTGCTCGGGCTCGGCGCGGTGAGCCTCCTGGCGGCGGTGGCGTTCCCGTTCGCCCCGGTCAAGACCGATCAGGTCACCTACCGGTGGTCCGGCGAGGCCGCCGGGCTGGCCGCCGCGCTGCCGCTCATGCCGTACCACCCCCGGTCGCTGTCGGCGACGATCCCGTGCGCCATGGCGGACACGGTCGGCGACGGCACGGTCGGTGACGGCACAGTGCTGCTGTCCACCACCCCGCCGCGGCCGGACCCGGCCGCGCCGACGGGCCTGGGCGGCCTGCGCGTGACGGCGACCGGCGGGCTGGTCGAGGTGCGCAGCGGGCAACGGCTGGTGGGCACGCGGCGGTTGCCGTCGGCGGGCTGCGAGCTGGTGGTCCGCTCCACGCCGGAGTCCACCGTGCTGCTGCTCGACGGCGAGCGGGTCGGCTCGATCGAGGGCGACGCGCGCCCGGCGGTCGCCGGGCTGTTCACCGAGGCGGACCCGGCGGGCCTGGCCGTCGAGGTCGTCTCCGAGGCCTCGTTCCAGAGCACGATCACCCCGCTCAAGGCGGCGCTCGCGGTGGTGTGCGTGCTGGCCCTGCTCGGCGCGCTGTGGCTGCTGTGGACGCTGGATCGCCGGCACGGCCGCCGGGTGCGGCGGCTGCGCTCGGGCCGGTGGCGGTCGAGGCGGCTCTGGAGCCGGTGGTTGCCCGTCGACGCCACCGTGGTCGGCGCGCTGGCGCTGTGGGGGCTGATCGGTCCGATCACCGTCGACGACGGCTACATCAGCGGCATGCTGCGCAGCCGGGAGCAGAACGGCTTCATCGGCAACGTCTACCGCTGGCTCAACGCCCCCGAGGCCCCCTTCGGCTGGTTCTACGAGCTCTACCACGCCTGGGGGCAGCTGAGCTGGTCGGCGCCGTGGCTGCGGCTGCCGGCAACGGTGCTCGCGATCGTGTGCTGGCTGCTGCTGTCCCGGCGGCTGCTGCCCCGGCTGGGGCGGTTCGCGGCGCTGCGCTCCACGCCCTGGGTCGCCGCCGCCGCGTTCCTGGCGTGGTGGCTGCCGTTCAACACGGGCCTGCGCTCGGAGCCGTGGGTGGCGGTCGGCACGCTCGCGGTGTTCTGCGCGCTCGAGCGGGCGATCGCGGCCAGGACCGTGCTGCCGGTCGCGATCGGCCTGGTGCTCGCGAGCGCGACGCTGGCGACCTCGCCGACCGGCATCGTCGCGTTCACCCCGTTCCTGGCGGCGCTGCCGGCGCTGCTGCGCCTCGTGCGGGCCCGGTCCGACCTCGGTTGGCCGGCGCTGCTGGCGGTCGCGGCGGCCGCGCCGGCGACCGGCCTGTTGCTGATGTTCGCCGACCAGAGCTACGCGGCGGTCGCCGAGGCGACCCGGATCCGCAGCGAGGCGCCCGGCGCGCTGCCGTGGTTCTACGAGTACCTGCGGTACTCGAACCTGCTGACCGAGGGTTCGGTCGAGGGCCCGCTGGCGCGGCGGGTGCCGGTGCTGCTGACCCTGGCCGCGGTGGCCGCCGTCGCCTGGCTGGTCTGGGCCGGCCGGCGCCGGCTCGCCGGCAGCGGGATCGCCGCCGGCCCCGCCGTGCGCCTGGCGGTCGTGGTGCCGCTGGCGCTCGGGCTGTTCACGCTCGCCCCGACCAAGTGGACCTACCACTTCGGGGTGCTGGCCGGAGTCGGCAGCGGCCTGCTCGTCGTGGCGCTGCGGGCGTTTCGCCCGCGCGGCCTCACGGTCGCGGCCGGCGGGCGGCCGGTGGCGCGGCTGCGCCTGCACGCGGTGGGGCTGCTGGTCGTCGGGGTGCTCGGCGGGCTGGCGCTCGCCGGCTACAACCAGTGGCCTTTCGTCTCCAACCGCGCGCTGACCTGGGGGACGGTCGCGCCGCTGCTGCTCGGCCGGCCGGTCAGCAAACCGTTCCTGGTGGCCTGCGTCGTGGCCGCAACGGTCCTGCTGGTCGCGGCCGCCTGGCGGGCCAGCGGCACCAGCGGCGGCGGCGACGCCAGCGGCGGCGCCGGCGACGCCGCGCGGCGCCGGTCGGGCTGGTCGCGCTGGCTGCCGTCGCCGGCGGCCGTGGCCCTCGCCGTGCTCGTGGGGAGTGTGCTGCTGCAGGTCGGGACGTTCGTCAAGAGCAGCGTCGAGAACCCCGACACCTACACGATGGCCAACGACTCGCTGCGCTCGGTGCGCGGCGGCAGCTGCGGGCTGGCCGACTACGTGTACGCCGAGCCCGACCCCAACGGCGGCGAGCTGCCGAAGGTCTCGCCGGACGAGCAGGCCACGCTCGACGGGTTCGCGCCGAGCACGAGGGAGGCGCTCGAGGTCGCCGGCCAGGCGCTGACCGGCTGGCAGGCCACCGGCGCCGCCGCCGCGACCGGCACCGGCGGCCCGGCCACCGCGAGCACGCCGTGGTACCGCCTCACCGATGCCCAG
>DASSUA010000241.1:0-2766 GCA_035707525.1 Pseudonocardiaceae bacterium | reverse complement strand
GGTTCGCGGCCTTTAGAGCCTGTTGGCGAACCCCGCTGCCGGCGCCCCCGGCGCCCGGACGCCGCCCGGATCACCGGGTGCATCCGGCGGGGGTTCACCAACAGGCTCTTTAGATGGGGAGGCGGCGGAAGATCGGGCGGGGTACGTGGCGCAGGGCGGACATGACGAAGCGGAGCGGGGGCGGCGCCCAGACGAGCTCGCGGCGGCGGCGGACCGCGTCGACGACGACGTCGGCGACCTGATCGGCCGTGACGGACAGCGGGGCCGGCTTGAGGCCCTCGGTCATCTTGGTGCGCACGAACCCGGGGCGGACCACGGCGACGTGCACGCCGGACGGGCGCAGCGCCTCGGTGAGGCCGGAGTAGAAGGCGTCCATGCCGGCCTTGGTCGAGCCGTAGACGAAGTTGGACCGGCGGGCGCGCTCGCCGGCCACCGAGGACAGGGCGACGAGCGATCCATGGCCCTGGGCGGCCAGCCGGCGGGCGGCGAGGACGCCGACGGAGACGGTCGCGGTGTAGTTGACCTGGGCGAGCTCGACCGCGGCCGCGACGTCGGTCCAGGCCTGTTCCTGGTCACCGAGCAGGCCGAACGCGACCAGGGTGACGTCGAGGTCGCCGCCGGCGAACGCCTTGTCGATGACGTCGGAGTGGGTGTCGAGGGCGCGGGCGTCGAACGGCACGGTGGAAACCTCGCAGCGCAGGCCCCGCAGCCGCTCGGCGGCGGCGTCGAGCCGCGGCGAGGGCCTCGCGGCGAGCACTGTGCGCAGCGGCCGGGCGGCGGCGAACCTGGCGGCCACCGCCAGGCCGATCTCGGACGTGCCGCCGAGCAGGAGCAGGGACTGCGGGTTGCCAACGGCGTCGATCACAGGGCCAGCCTTCTCGAGAGATCGGAGGAGAACGCGCCGTGCGGGTCGACCGCGGCGCGGATCTTGCGCCACTCGTCGATGCGCGGGTACATGCGCTGCAGCGCGTCGGGGGTCAGCCGGGAGTCCTTGGTGAGGTAGACGCGGCCGCCGGCCTCACCGACGAGCGAGTCGAGCTCGTCGAGCATGGCGCCGAGGTCCCCGCCAACCGGGAGGTCGAGCGCGAGCGTCCAGCCGGGGGTCGGGAACGACAGCGGCGCGGCGTTGGCCTCGCCGAAGCGCTTGAGCACCGACAGGAACGAGACGTGCCCGGAGCCGCTGATCCGCTCGAGGGCGCGGCGCATGGTGTCCTCGGCGCCGGGTGGCACGACGAACTGGTACTGCAGGAAGCCGCGCGGGCCGTAGACGACGTTCCAGTCCGCGACCATGTCGAGCGGGTGGAAGAACGGGGTGATGTGCTGGATCTCGGCGCGTCGCTCCTGCGGTGCCTTGCGGTACCAGAGCTCGTTGAACGCGCCGACGGTGAGCTTGTTGAGCAGGCCGCCCGGAAACACCGACGGCGTCCGGGGGACCAGCTGGCGCGGCTCGAAACGGAGCGGGTCGCGGCGCTGCCTGCGCGACAGGTCCTCCAGCCGCGCCGGCCAACCGCGGGTCAGCACGGCGCGCCCCATCTTGGCGCCGGTCGCGACGGTGTCGATCCACGCGACCGAGTACGGGTACCGGTGGTCGGTTCGGGCGAGCCGGTCCAGCAGGTCGTCGAGGTCGGTCGTTCGCTCGGTGTCGACGACGAAATAGGCGGTCTCGGCCCGCTTGAACCGGATGGTGGCCCGCAGCACCACGCCGGTCAGCCCCATGCCGCCGACGGTGGCCCAGAACAGCTCGGCGTCGTGGTCGGGACCGTCGGGGGCGAGCGTGCGGATCTCGCCGGACGCGGTCAGCAGCTCCATGGACACGACGTGCTGGCCGAACGTGCCGTCGGCGTGATGGTTCTTGCCGTGGATGTCGGAGGCGATCGCCCCGCCGACGGTCACGAACCTGGTGCCGGGCGACACCGGGACCCAGAGCCCGAGCGGCAGCAGCCGCCGCATCAGCGTCTCCAGGCTGACCCCGGCGTCAACGGTGACCAGCGCGGCGTCGACATCGACGCGGTGGATGCGGTTCAGGCCGGTCATGTCGACGACGAGCCCGCCGGCGTTCTGGGCGGCGTCACCATAGGCGCGACCGAGGCCGCGCGCGATCAGGCCGCGTGGGCCGGCCGAGCGGACGGCCTCGACGATGGTCTCGACGGTCGGATCGGTGAGCACGCGGGATGCCGTGGGGGCCGTGCGGCCCCAACCCGTCAGCATCCGAGTTGACTCAGGCATTGCCTGCCAGGTTACTGCCCGCCCGGGATCGTCATCGGCGCCGGGTGCCGCCAGCCGGGGACGGTGCCGGCCGACCGCCGCCGCTGCGGGTCGGTCAGGCCGCCGGCCGGCACCCACCGGTACATCACGCCGAGGTCGAACAGCGGGTCGCCGTGCAGGTACAGCGGGATCCGCTGCTCGGTCGCGAGCATCCTGGCGGTGACGAACGGGCCACCGGTGACGGCCGCGTAGGTGATCCCGGGCGAGTTGTCCCCGTTGGGGGTGCTGATCCGCCAGCGGGGCAGCTCGGCGACCCCGTCGGCGAGCGCCGGCATCCGCAGGCACGGGTACTGGAAGGCGACCGGCCAGTCCAGCAGCACGGTCGTGCCGGCGGGCAGCAGCTCGTTCAACGCGACGAGCCGGGGTGCCCTGGGCGCGGAGAACGCGAGCCCGCCGCCGGCCGGCGACGCGCCGTAGCGCGCGACCAGCCGGACCCGGTCGGCGCCGCCGGAGAGCAGGCGCACGTCGCGGGTCGCGGGCGCCGACGCGACGTCGGCGATT
>DASSUA010000240.1:0-2417 GCA_035707525.1 Pseudonocardiaceae bacterium | reverse complement strand
CGAGCATGTCCGGGGTCAGCCCGGCGTAGTTGGTCCGGTGCATCTCGCGCAGCAGCTGCGCGCGGGCCTCCGGCCGCGCCTGGTGGAACTCGTCGACGAACGACGGGTAGTAGAGCTCGTTGGTGAACTTGCTGGTCTGGTAGGTGTTCAGGCCGATCGAGCGCATCACCATCGTGCAATGCGCGGCCGGCAGCGCCTGATACGCGGTCCACAGCATCTCGGCCGCGCTCTGCGCCCCGCCGACCACGACGATGCGGCGGGTTCGCTCCGGGTCGATTTCACCGAGCCTGGCCGCGAACTCGGTGCTGTGGATCATCAGCTCGCGCGGCACCCGGGAGAACGCCTCCGGGACGTGCTGGTCGCGGCCGGCGGCGATGACCAGATGCCGGCACACCACCGCGCCGCCGTCGGCCAGCTGCACGATCCACTCGCCGGCGCCGTCGGCCATGCCGAACGGTCGGATCGACACGCAGCGGCGGCCGTACTCGACCCGGACGTTGGGCAGGGACCTGGCGACCCACCGCAGGTAGCCGGAGATCTCCATCCGGTACGGGGTGAAGCTGCCCATGTTGGTGAACTGGTCGAGGCGGCCGACCGAGTGCAGGTAGTTGATGAAGGTGAACTCGCTGCGCGGGTTGCGCAGGGTCACCAGGTCCTTGATGAACGACACCTGGCTCTGCGTCCACGGCAGCAACATGCCGCGCTGCCAGACCACGTCGTCCTGTTGCTCGACGATCAGTGTGTCCCTGGCCAGCTCCGACTTCGCCAGTTCCTCGACGGCGACGGCCAGCGCGAGGCTGGACGGACCGGCGCCGACGGCCAACAGCTCGACTTCCTGATAACGCACGGGTTTCCTCCTGGCTTTAGCGCCGACCGGTGGCGGTTCGGGACGCAACGGCGGTCGCGACGAGCTCGACGAGGTCGTCGAGGTCGCGGACGGCGTGGTAGCGGCGGAGATCGAGGTTGATGCCCAGCCGGCGCTCCAGCTGGCTGAGGGTCTCCAGCGAGGTGAGGCTGTCCCACTCGTGGGCGGCCAGCACCGGCTGGGCGAGCAGCTCGCTCTCCGGCTCGTCGAGCACGTCACGCAGGACGGCCAGCACGGCGGCCTCGATCGTTGCCTGGGCGGTCAGGTCGGCCATCACTTCGCTTCCTGGTAGGTGATCCACGGTGGGCAGCAGTCCGCAGCGGTGGCGAGCACGACGGCGAACACGCCGTCCTCGCCGGACGGGGTGAGCCCGGCCTTCTCCCAGAAGCCGTCGGCGACGGCGTTGCGGCCGGTCGGCCGGTAGCGACCGGCGAGCGCGTTGGCGCCGGCCTCGCGCCCCCGGCGGACCAGCCAGTCGACCATCGCGAACTCGATACCCCGGCCGAACACCCGGCAGCTGAGCACGAGGTTGAGCACCCACCAGACCCGGCCGCGGCGCTCGACCCAGGCCGCCCCGACGATGCCCTCGTCGCCGAACCGGTCGGACACCGCGAACGAGGCCACCAGGTGGTCGGGATCGGTGCTCATCGCGGTGGTGGCGCCCTCGTCGAACCGGTCGCCGGTCAGGTTGAACTGGTTGGTGCGGGCGGCCAGCTGGGCCACCCGGCCCACCTCGAACGCGGTCACCGGCTGCGCCAGCACCCGGATCCCCAGGGCGTGCAGGTACTCCTCGGACGAGGCGAAGCCGGCCGAGAACCCGGCGCGCAGGGAGCGCGAGCGGTACAGCTCGGGGCGCCGCAGGTCGGTGTCGGTCAACTCGGGCACGTCGAACAGCCCGCGCCGCAGCAGCGACCGCACCAGGTACGCCGGATCGCCGTCGGCCGCCAGCACGGCAACGTCGGGCAGCTCCTGCGCGACGTGCCCGCGCTCGAACGGCGAGTCGTCGAGGAAGGCGAACGCCCGGCCGGGCAGGTTCAGCTGCTCGGCCGCCTTGCGCAGGTTCTCGGCCTTGGGCGACCAGTTGACCGCCCGGACCGCGAACGCCTCCGGGGGCAGCAGCACCTGTGGGTGGTTGGTCAGCGCGTCGTCCACGGCCGCCGGGTCGTTCTTGCTGACCAGGACGAGCACGACGCCCTGCTCACGCAGCCGCAGCACGGCCCGCTGCAGGCGCAGGTAGCAGTTGCCCGGGTAGAGCCCGCCGAGCTGCAGCCCGGCCGCGCCGGCCTCGCCGAGCACGCCGCCCCAGAGCGTGTCGTCCAGGTCGACGGCCAGCACCTTGCGGGACAGCCCGGCCCTGGCCTGGACGACCCGCGCGACCTGCCGGGCCAGCGCGAGCAGCGCACCGTCGGTGTACGGCAGGTCGGCGTACTGGTGCAGCCGCTCGTCTCTCGCCGGCACCGGCAGGTCGGCGAGCTCGCCGGCCAGGTCGACCACCGTGATCCGGCCGTCTTCCGCGGCGAGGCCGAGCAGGTCGGCGTTGAGCTGGTGCCAG
>DASSUA010000239.1:0-2861 GCA_035707525.1 Pseudonocardiaceae bacterium | reverse complement strand
GGTGAACAGCCACCGGTAGGCCACCGCGGTGCCCTTGCCCAGGTGGCCGACCAGGGTGAGGACAGCCCCACCGACACCGACCAGACGGCCGACGATCGGCCCCAGGACGATCGACCAGGCGACGAACTGGGTAACCGCACCCTGAACCGGGCCAGGCAGCGAGTCCATCACGCCCAGCACGAGCGCGAGCACGTCGAACACCTGGCCGGCGACGTCGACCACCCGACTGCCCAGGTCGGCCATGGACGCGAACCAGCCCTGTAGGGCGTCCTGTCCGGAGGCCGAGTTGACCCAGGCGGCCATGCGCGCGGCGAGCTGGTCGACGGCGCCGAGTAGGTCCTTGGCCCCGGCGAGCCCGGCGGCGCCGAACACGCCAGCGAGGGTGGCGGCCAGGCTGCCGGCGATCGAGGTCAGCCTGCCCATGGTGGCCGCGCCCCGGTCGAGGGTCGCGCGCATCGCATCGGCGCCGGCCGCGCTGCCCCAGAACGCCAGCCGCGCGCGTAGCGCGGCGCCGGCCATCGCGGACAGCCGCTCGACCAGCGGTAGCCCGACCTTGGCGGCGTTGGCCACCGTCGCCACCAGCAGCCGCACCACGCCCTGCAGCGCACCCAGCGACCGCGCCGAGGACGTGCCGACCTGGGCGAGCAGCCCGGAGAACAACGGCGTCGAGGCGGCCTGCACGCCCTCGCGGGCCAGGCCGTTCAGCGCGTCAGCGGTGGGCTCCAGCCCGGCCCGCAGGCCCGGCAGGGTCGACTTGGTGAACGCCCGAAGGTCCTGGTCCAGGCCGAGGAAGAACCGCTCCTGAACGGCCTGCTGGATCGGCTTGAACCCGTCCCGCAGGCCCGCCCAGGAGCGCACGAACGCGCGCGCGGCCGGGGACAGCTTGGTCAGGGCCTCCTCAAGCGCGGCGGCGTCGCCGCTGGCGACCGCCCTCATCGCGTCGCCCATCCCGGCCGTAGCCGCCTTCACCGCGCCCAGCGCCACGCCGGCGACCGCCGCGGCGGCGGGGATGACCAGCAGCGCGCCGGACACGGGCGCGATCGCCGCGGCGGCCTGGATGCCGGTCGCGGCGAGCAGGATCAAGCCGTTCGCCCGGCCGACGGCGGCAACGTGTGCGCCGAGGGTGACCAGGGACCGCTTGGCGTAGTCGATACCCCTGGCCCAGTCCGTACGGTTGATCTTGAGGAAGCCCACAAGCTCGCCGATTTTCAGGGCCACGGTTCACCTCCTCCTACATGCGGTCCAACACGGCGGTGACGGCCCGCTCGCCTCGCACAGGCGCGGGTTGCTTGGCGACCCATCGCCGCCACACGGAGTGCTCGGAGAGGCTGGACAGCAGGGCGCGGAAGCGACGCAGGCCCAGGCGGGCCAGCGCGTGGTCGTCGATGCCGTACTCGCGCTGGAAGTCGCCTTCGATCAGCGCCCAGCCGTTGCGGATCCGCGGGTCGGTGAGGAGCCCGCCTTGCCCTTCTTCCGCTTGGCCGCCCGCCGCTGCGCCCGATTGGCTTTTCCCCCGCCGGCCTCCAGAGCCTCGAACTCGGGCCAGAACTCGGCGAAGGTGACCCTGCGGCCGGAGCCGCGGGCGAACGCCCAGGCGAGCATGAACTGGAACTGGCGGATCGTCATGCCGTTCGCGACCCAGCGCTCGAGCACGTCGTCGCCGAACAGCATGGTCAGTAGCTCGCGTACATCGTCGGGGTCGTCGGAGTCGCCCAGCTGCTCGGCGCGTCGCTCGACGTCCAGCGGTAGGTCGTTCGGGACGGTGATCTCCGCTCCGACGACGGTGATCCGCTCGGGCGCCCTGGCCGTGGCGTGCTGCGCCCAGAACTGCTCGAACTCGGCGGCCGGCTCCCGCTCCTCTGGGTCGGTCACGCGACGGCCGCCGTGGTGGTGACGCCGCTCCGGCGGATCTTGACGCCCCAGCTGGTCATGTTGTTGTTGCCGCCGCCCTGCTCGGACAGTTCGAACACGGCACCAGGGCTCACCCACTGCTTCCAGACGGTGGCCAGCGGGTGCCTGAAGCGGATCGCGCCCACGCCGGCGTAGCCGACCGCGGCGGCCAGGTCCTCGCACCGCTTCTGGCCGGCGTCCTGGACGCCGGTGATCGAGTCGGAGATGTGGCGACCTTCGATCTCGATCATGGCGCCGCGCTGCATCGGCACCTCTTCGTAGGCGCCGCCGCTACCGCGGGTGGTGGTCTCCTCGTACTCGGCGTTCTCCGAAGGGTTCAGCTTGAAGTTGGTGCTGCCCGCGATACCCAGCCACGTCGTTCCGTCGGCGTCTCGCACCTGGACGATCAGGTCGCGGGCCGGCGTCTGCACTGGTGCCACGTCGTCTCCTCAGTCCCGCTGGGCCGTCGGCCGGCACAGCATCAGCTCTAGGTTGATCACGTACTCGTGCCGCTCTCGCTGGTCTTTGCCCAGGTAGACGGGTCCGGATTGGACAGGTGTGCACAGCGACAGCCAGGTCCCCCCGGGTAGCGGTCGGGACCGCAGGCCGACCATTGCGTCGTAGGCACGCTGCGCGCGCTGCTCGACGCTTGGCGCGCCCACGTTGGGAGCGCCGCGGAAGCGCAGCTGCACCCGCGGCGTGTCGAACCCCAGCCCGGCGTCGCCGGCACCGCCGGCGTAGAGAGCGATCGCCGCGCATTCGTCAGGGATGCCGTCCCCGTCCGGCATGGTCCCGGTGTAGATGTCCCCGCCGACGCTGTCGGGGCGGTAGTCGCCTAGGCCGAGGCCGTCGAGGAGGTGGGCGACCTCCTCGGAGACGGTCATGGTCATCGCAAGGCCCGGCGGATTTCCGTGGCGATCAACGCCTGCAGCACCTCGGCCTCCTCTTCGAGCGGGCCTTCCAAGTACTTG
>DASSUA010000238.1:0-3694 GCA_035707525.1 Pseudonocardiaceae bacterium | reverse complement strand
GTGCGTCCGGTCGCGCAGTCCCCACCGGTCCAGGCCCTTCCAGCCGGCGAGGCGGGTGAGCCCGGCAAGGGCGACCGTCAACGCCGAACGCCCCTTGGCGGTCGTCGGGTCGCGCCGGCCCGGCTCGCGTGTGCGGTCAGCCATCAGTCCCGTACCTACTCGTCAGTAATGACGAGATTAACGCGGAATCGGCCTTCCGCTCGCACTCCCAGCAGGGGCCGAGCCGGAACCCGCCGCTGCGGCCGTGCGGTGAACCAGACGGCCGAGGGCTGGTGCCGGCTCGGGCGCCGTGGAGGTAGTCATGGTCACATTGGGTGTGGCTCTTTCTGGCGGGGCGGTGTTGGCGCGGTGGCGGGGCGGGCGAGGAATCGTCATGACAAGGACCCGTGACTCTGCTGGGCCGTTGCTGGGCCGTTGCTCTCGCCGTTCGATGGGTTGGCTTTGGTATCGATGGCTGGCGCGATGTGATCATTTGGTCGACTCCAGGCCCTGCAGTTGACGCATCCGGCACACGACGATGACCGGCCTGCAACAGGCATACAGCCGCCATACAGCCGCCATACAGACCGGCATACAGACCGGCATACAGACCGGCACTGCCGGCTTCGGTGTGGATTGCGACGGGTATGGCCGATGCGGGGTTTGGCCCGGATGCTTGGGCCCGCGCTGACCAGCGGCGGAGCTTCTTGATCACCGTTTCGGTGCCCACCCACCGCGCCAAGCGCGGCTCATCGCACGGAAGCAGCGATCAGGACACACCAGCGAATCGGTGGCGGTCCCCCTGTCCATCTCGAACCTCGATGAGCATCGTGATGTACAGGCGCGATTACTCTTGGTCAGTACTGCAGGGGTGAGTTGGATGGGCGTGCCCGGATCGCCCTGTCCAGCGGTCATGATCACCGAAAGTGTGAGCTCGCCATGCGGTTTCGACGTGAACGCGCATGGTGGCTTCACACTTTTGCTGATCATGAACAGATCATGAACGATGGCGCGTCGCCGGCTCGCTAGCGCACCTTGGGGCGGAGCGAATGACGCCCACGCGCTGCCCGCTGGTCGCCGCTGGGGACCAGCTGGGGACCGCGGTCGAGTGTGGATCGCCCTTGAGGTCGCACAATGTAGCGATACCTGACTACTTTTGCTGATCATGGACCAGCGTTGGCTGGTGACGGCGGCCAGCCGGCGGCGCGTCGCCAAAGGCCGCACGACCGCGACCATGTGAGCGCGATCGGCTACCCGACGCGGCCGGCCGGGCGGAATCTGGACCCGCGCGGGTTCAGACTGGCGTGAACGGTTGACGCATTCGGGCCATGTACAGGTGGCCATTCACGCGCAAGACTCCCCTGGACATGTCACCGCTTCATGCGAGGTGAACGGGATGCGTGTTCAGGCCCGAATCGCCGGGCTCGCGGTCACCGCGGCCGGCCTGGGCGCCCTGCTGGTCGTGCCGGCCAGCGCGGAGTCGACGGAGCCCGCGCTGCTGCCGGCGGTGGAGTGCCAGGCGCCGGACCCGGCGACGCCCAAGCGACAGCTGCGCGCCGACTGGATCGCGAGCGTGGTCAACATCGACTGGCCGTCCCGGCCGGGGCTGCCGGTCGAGCAGCAGCAGGCCGAGCTGCGCCGGTGGTACGACGAGGCCAAGGCGCGCCAGCTCAACGCCGTGATCGTGCAGATCCGGCCGACCGCCGACGCGTTCTGGCCGTCGCCGCTCGAGCCGTGGTCGCAGTGGCTGACCGGCGTGCCCGGTCGGGATCCCGGCTACGACCCGCTGGCGTTCGCCGTGGCCGAGGCGCACAGCCGCAACCTGGAGTTCCACGCCTGGTTCAACCCGTACCGGGTGGCCATGCACGCCGACCCGAGCCGGCTCGCGCCGGGCCACCCCGGGCTCGTGCACCCGGACTGGATCGTCAGCTACGGCGGGCGGCTCTACTACAACCCGGGCATCCCGGAGGTCCGCCGGCACGTCGAGGACGCGATCCTGGACGCGGTGGCCAACTACGACGTCGACGCGGTGCACTTCGACGACTACTTCTACCCGTACCCGGTGGCCGGCCAGCAGTTCGCCGACGAGGCCACCTACCAGCGCTACGGCGCCGGCTTCACCTCCAAGGCCGCCTGGCGGCGCAACAACACCGACCTGCTGATCTCCGAGCTGGGCCAGCGCATCAAGGAGCTCAAGCCGTGGGTGAAGTTCGGCATCAGCCCGTTCGCGGTGTGGCGTAACCGGGCCACCGATCCCGAGGGATCGGACACCACGGCCGGCGTGCAGACCTACGACGACCTGTACGCCGACACCCGCAAGTGGGTCCGCGAGGAGTGGATCGACTACCTGGTGCCGCAGGTCTACTGGAACATCGGCTTCGCGCCGGCCGACTACGCCAAGATCGTGCCGTGGTGGTCGGCCGAGGCCGCCGGCCGTGACGTGCACCTCTACATCGGGCAGGCCACGTACAAGGTCGGCACGTCGACCCAGCACCCGGCCTGGATGGATCCGGCGGAGATGAGCCGGCACCTGACGTTCAACCGCGCCTACCCGCAGGTCGGCGGCGACGTGTTCTTCTCGGCCAAGGACGTGCGGGCCAACCGGCTCGCGCACATGGACATCGTGCAGGCCGAGCACTACAGCCGGCCGGCGCTGGTCCCGGTCATGGCGCACCTGGGTGGTCAGGCGCCGCACCGGCCGGTCATCGCCGACCTGCGGCGCACCGGCGAGGGCGCCCAGCTGCGCTGGGTGGACCCCTCGGGCCAGGAGCGGGCCACCGCGTACGCGGTGTACCGGCTCGACGGGGTGCGCGACGTCAGCGAGTGCGACCTGATCGACGCCAGGCACCTGCTGGCAACGGGCCGGTCCACCGGGGGCGTCGTGCAGACGTTCGTCGACCCGACCGCGCTGCCGGAGCACAGCTACACCTATGTGGTGACGGCGCTGGACCGGCTGCACAACGAGAGCGAACCCAGCCCGCCGCGCGCGCTGCGCTGACGCGCCGGCCTCAACCGCGGGTGTCACCGGATGGCGCACGTTGCGCCGCGTCGAGTGGACAAGTGCGCCATCCGGTGGTTAGACAGGGTCGGTGCGGATCGTCATCGCCGGCGGCCACGGCCAGATCGCGTTGCGGCTGGCGAGGCTGCTGAGCGGGCGCGGCGACGTGGTCGTCGGGCTGATCCGCAACTCCGATCATGGGCACGACCTCACGGCGGCCGGCGCCACCCCGCTGGTGTGCGACCTGGAACGGGCGTCGGCCGGCGAGGTGGCGGCCGGGCTGCGCGGGGCCGACGCGGTGGTCTTCGCCGCCGGCGCCGGGCCGGGCAGCGGCATCCCGCGCAAGGACACCGTCGACCGGGGCGCCTGCGTCCTGTGCGCCCAGGCCGCCCAGGACGCCGGCGTGCGTCGGTTCCTGCAGGTCTCCTCGATGGGCGTCGACCGGGCCCCGGAGCAGGACGGCGGCGACGTGTTCACCGCCTACCTGATCGCCAAGCGGGCGGCCGAGGAGGACCTGCGCGGGCGCGACCTGGACTGGACGATCTTGCGTCCCGGCCGGCTCACCGACGACCCGCCGGCCGGGCGGGTCACGCTGGCGCCGCCGCCGGTGCAGCGCGGCGCGGTCAGCCGCGACGACGTGGCCGCGGTGCTCGCGGGCCTGCTCGGCGCGCCACATACGCACGGCATGACCCTCGAGCTCGTCAACGGCGACACGCC
>DASSUA010000237.1:0-2104 GCA_035707525.1 Pseudonocardiaceae bacterium | reverse complement strand
GTTGACGGTCGCGCAGGCACTGGTTCGCTTCCTGGTCAACCAGTGGACCGAGCGCGACGGCGACGAGCACCGGCTGATCGCCGGATGCTTCGGCATCTTCGGCCACGGCAACGTGGCCGGCATCGGCGAGGCGCTGCTGACCGCCGGCAACCTGCGCTACTACCTGGCCCGAAACGAGCAGGCCATGGTGCACACCGCCGCCGGCTACGCCCGGATGGCCAACCGGCTGTCGACGCTGGCGTGCACGACGTCGATCGGCCCGGGCGCGACCAACCTGGTCACCGGCGCCGCCTTGGCGACGATCAACCGGCTGCCGGTGCTGCTGCTGCCCGGCGACGTGTTCGCGACCAGGGTCGCCGACCCGGTGCTGCAACAGCTGGAGGACCCGCGCCTTGGCGGCGCCTCGGTCAACGACTGCCTGCGGCCGGTGTCGAGGTACTTCGACCGCGTCGACCGGCCGGAGCAGCTCGCGTCCGCGCTGCTGGCCGCGATGCGCGTGCTGACCGACCCGGCCGAGACCGGTGCCGTGACGATCGCGCTGCCGCAGGACGTGCAGGCGCAGGCGTTCGAGTGGCCGCCGGAGCTGTTCGCCCGCAGGGTCTGGCACGTGCCGCGCCCGGTGCCCGAGCCGGCCGCGCTGCGCCGCGCCGTGGACGTGCTGCGGGCCGCGCAGCGGCCACTCGTCGTCGCCGGCGGCGGGGTCATCTACTCGGCGGCGACCGAGGAGCTGCGGCGTTTCGCCGAGGCGACCGGCATCCCGGTCGCGCAGACCCAGGCCGGCAAGGGCGCCCTGCCCTACGACCATCCGGCCAGCGTCGGCGCGATCGGCGCCACCGGCACGACCGCGGCCAACGCGCTCGCCGCCGAGGCCGACGTCGTGCTCGGCATCGGCACCCGCTACAGCGACTTCACCACCGCCTCCCGCTCTCTGTTCAGGGGCGACTTCAGGGTCGGCACGGTGCGGTTCGTCAACCTCAACGTCGCGGCGTTCGACGCCGCCAAGCACGCCGCCGTCGGCCTGGTCGCCGACGCCCGCGCGGGGCTGGCCGCGCTCACCGAGGCGCTCGCCGGCCACCGGGTCGCCGATGCCCACTCCGGGCGCGCCCGCGAGCTGGCCGCCGAGTGGGACCGCACGGTCGAGCGCGCCTACCGGCTCGGCAACGAACCGCTGCCGGCCCAGTCGGAGATCATCGGGGTGGTCAACGAGGTCAGCGGCCCGCGCGACGTGGTGGTGTGCGCCGCCGGCTCGATGCCGGGGGACCTGCACAAGCTGTGGCGGGCCCGCGACCCCAAGGGCTACCACGTCGAGTACGGCTACTCGTGCATGGGCTACGAGATCGCCGGCGGGTTGGGGGTCAAGCTGGCCGCCCCGGACCGCGAGGTGATCGTCATGGTCGGCGACGGCTCCTACCTGATGATGGCCCAGGAGCTGGTCACCGCGGTCGCCGAGGGCGTCAAGCTGACCGTGGTACTGGTCGACAACGGCGGCTTCGCCTCGATCGGCGCGCTGAGCGAGTCCGTCGGCTCGCAGCGCTTCGGCACCGCGTACCGCTACCGCGACGCCGCCTCCGGCCGGCTCGATGGCGCCCCGCTGCCGGTCGACCTGGCCGCCAACGCCGAGAGCCTCGGGGCGCAGGTGCTGCGCGCCGGCACCGTCGGCGAGTTCCGCGACGCCCTGGTCAAGGCGCGCGCCGCGGACCGGACGACGGTCGTGCACGTGCGCACCGACCCACTCGCCGCGGCACCCGATTCGGCCGCCTGGTGGGATGTTCCCGTCGCTGAGGTGTCCACACTGGACTCGACGCGGACCGCCCGGGCCGGGTACGAGAGGGCCAAGCGCGCCCAGCGTTCCTACCTGTAGGCGAACAGTTCCTACGGCGATGGTCGCAGGATGTCGTGGTTGCAGTTGTTCCGCATGACTATCACGTCTCCACGACGCTCGAACGTGACGCGGTTCGCCTTGTCCACGTATGCCTCCCACACGCCGGGGACACCGCGCAGGCGATGAACGTTCAGGCCGGGATGAGCTGGATTGTCAGCGAGTAGCCGGACACACCTCACGACAGCGTCCTGTAGTTGCTGCGGCTTCTTGCGAAGGACTTTC
>DASSUA010000236.1:0-2759 GCA_035707525.1 Pseudonocardiaceae bacterium | reverse complement strand
GCCGTGGAGAGCAACCGACTCAACGTGCGCTGCGGCTCGGCGCGGTTCGCGCTGCCGCTCATGCAGGTCGAGGACTACCCGGCCGTGCCGGATCTGCCGCCCCGATCGGGCAAGGTGGCCGCCGACGTGTTCGCCAGCGCGGTCGCCCAGGTGACCGCGGCGGCCAGCAAGGACGAGACGCTGCCCATGCTGACCGGCGTGCGGATGGGGATCGAGCTGGACAAGCTCGTGCTTGCCGCCACCGACCGGTACCGCCTGGCCGAGCGCCAGGTCCCCTGGCAGCCCGCCGGCGAGGTGCCGTCGAGCGCGATCGTCATCCCGGCGCGCACGCTCGCCGAGGCGGCCAAGTCGCTCGGCGGCGCGAGCGAGGTCCAGCTCGCGATGGGCGGCGACACCGGGTTCGTCGGGCTGACCGCGGCCGGCCGGCACACGATGACGCGGCTGTTGGATGGTGAGTTCGTCAAGTTCGAGTCGCTGTGGCCGAGCGAGTCCACGACCGTCGCCGAGATCGAGCTCGGCGCGCTGGTCGAGGCGCTGCGCCGGGTCTCGCTCGTGGCGCAACGTTTTGCCCCGGTCCGGCTCGCCTTCAGCGAGGGTCAGGTCGCGCTGTCGGCGCAGGCCGAGGACGAGTCGTCGGCCGAGGAGGAGCTGCCGGCCTCGGTCACCGGGGGGGACCTGACGATCGGGTTCAACGCGGGCTACCTGCTCGACGGGCTCGCCGGCGTGCACACGCCGACCGTGCGGCTGGCCTTCACGACCCAGACCAGGCCGACCGTGATCACGCCGGTCTACACCGAGGACGCGACGGGTGGCGAGGAGACCTACCGCTGCCTGATCATGTCGATGCGGTTGCGCGGATAGTGCACACCGCTTGGCTCGACTCCCCGGTCGGACCGGTCACGGTGGTGGCCGACGGCGACGTGCTACACCGCGTGCGGTTCGGCCGGGAGGACGGCGAGCCCTCGCCGCCGGGCGGCCTCGCGGCCAGGGCGGCGACCGAGCTGGTCGAGTACTTCGCCGGGGAGCGGACCGAGTTCGACCTGATTCCGGACTGGGGGCGACTGGACGAGACCGCGGCGCACGTGCTGCGCACGCTCGTGCGGATCGCCCCGTTCGGCCACACGGTCAGCTACGGAGAGCTCACGACGGCGGCCGGCCTGGCGATCAGCGAGTCCAGAGCGGTCGGCACGTACCTCAACGGCAACCCTTGGCCCCTCGTGGTGCCCTGCCACCGGGTGGTCATGACCGATGGCTCGCTCGGCGGTTTCGGCTCCGGGCGCTGGCGCAAGGAGGAACTGCTGCGCCTGGAGGGGGTTCTGCCGGCAACGCTGTTCGGTTGACGCCCGACGGTCAGCGAGGGTTCACCGTCTGGGTGAACTCCTGGACGGTCGCCTCGCGCGGGCCCGAGTCGATCATGGAGCTGAGGAAGCCGAGCAGCGCCAGAAAGCCGACGATCAGCAGCACCGTCAGGGTCATCAGCGGAGTCCGGGTCGCCCGCTGCGGCGGTGTCCAGTGTGGCGGCCGGCCGGGTGCGCTCAGTAGCCGGTCGATCGCCTCGACCGGGTCGAGGATCTCGATGCCGAGCTCGCGGGCCGCGACGAGGGTCGGATGGTCGGCGGGCACGGTGGAGTCCGCGACCACGAGCTGGACGGCCGGTGTCAGCCGCGAGCGGCTGACGACCCCTCGCGCCTCCAGCGAGCGGCGCAGAGCGCCGAGATCGGCCGAGTTGCCCAGGCAGTGGACCTGAAGCTCGGCGGATTCGACCCGGTGCTGAGTCACGTTCCCTCCGCCCTCCCCCGTAATGGGTCACCGTAGAGACCTACTCGCGAGTAAGGAGGGTCTCCAATTCAACTATCACCCGGATAGGCCCCTGCTGTAGCGATGTCGTCACTATTGGTTACTGCCATCGCCCGAAGGGAGTGACGCTACGTTTGGCATCTCCCCACTCTGCGCAACGATGCTGCTGGAGCGTGTCGACCTCGCCGGTCGGCTCGCCACCGAACGTCGCAACTACGGTGGCCCGGTGAACACCGAAACGTGCGCCGTTCCGGGCAGGGCCGATCTTCAGGCGGCGGCATCGAGGCTGCAGCGGCTGATCCGGCGGACGCCAGTCCTCGAGCTGACCGGCCCGGACCTGCGCGATCTTGGCGTACCGGGCCGGGTGGTGCTCAAGCTCGAACTCCTGCAACACGTCGGGGTGTTCAAGGCCCGTGGCGCGATGAACACCCTGCTCTCGACGCCGGTTCCGGCCGGTGGCGTGGTCGCGGCTTCCGGCGGTAACCACGGCGCGGCGGTCGCCTGGGCGGCGCGGCAGGCCGGCGTGGCGGCCAGGATCTTCGTGCCGGCCACCTCGCCGCAGGCCAAGCTCGAACGGATCGCCTCCTACGGCGCCGAGCTGGCCGTCGTCCCCGGGTTCTACCCGGACGCGCTGGCCGCCAGTCAGGAGTGGGCGGCCGGCCGCGACGTGCTTCAGGTGCACGCCTACGACCAGGCGAGCGTCGTCGCGGGGCAGGGGACGCTCGGGCTGGAGATTGCCGAGCAGGTGCCCGACGCGTCGACCGTGCTGGTCTCGTGCGGCGGCGGCGGGCTGTACGCCGGGGTGGCGCTGGGCGCCGCCTGCCCGGTGCTCCCGGTCGAGCCGCGGCTGTGCCCGACCCTGCACGCCGCGATCGAGCACGGCGGCCCGATCCCCGCCGAGGTCGCCGGTGTGGCCGCGGACAGCATGGGCGCGGCGGCCGCCGGCCAGATCGCCTATGCCG
>DASSUA010000235.1:0-4752 GCA_035707525.1 Pseudonocardiaceae bacterium | reverse complement strand
CACCACCGAGCACATGATCGGTTACGCGGTCTCCTCGGCGTCGCTGCAGCAGATGATGGCCGACGTGCGCGGCTCGCTGACCAAGCGGCTGCCCGGCCCGGACGTCACCCAGGAGCAGCTGCGTACCCGCTCGTGGTGGTCAGGGCCGGAGCTGTTCGTCGTCGTCGACGACTACGACCTGGTCGCCACCGCCAGCGGCAACCCGCTCGACCCGCTGCTGGAGTTCCTGCCGCAGGCCAAGGACGTCGGCCTGCACCTGATCATCGCCAGGCGCGCCGGCGGTGCCGGCCGCGCGCTGTTCCAGCCGATGATCGGCCGGCTGCGCGAGCTGTCCAGCCCGGGCATCATGATGAGCGGCAACAAGGACGAGGGGGTCCTGCTCGGCACCGTCAAGCCGTCGGTGCTGCCACCCGGCCGGGGCACGATCGTGTCCCGCAAGCTCGGCCAGCAGCTCATGCAGGTGGCCTGGCTGCCCCCAGAGTGAGCCTGCCGGGATTCCGATGCTGAGGGTGTCAGTCGACTTCGGGACCTCCAGCACGTGCACCGCCGTCTCGATCGACGAGCGGCCGCCGCAGGTGGTGGTCGTCGACGGCGCACCGCTGGTGCCCTCGTCGATCTACGTCACGCGCGAGGGCACGGTGTTCGTCGGTCACGAGGCCGACCGCCAGGCCGCGGTCGACCCGGCCCGCTACGAGCCGCACCCGAAGCGCCGCGTCGACGAGGGCGAGCTGCTACTGGGCGACACCGTGCTGCCGGTCCTCGGCGCCTTCCGGGCGGTGATCTCGCGGGCGGTGCGGGAGGCCAGGCGGCTGGCCGCGAACGCCCCGGCCGATCAGCTCGTGCTGACCCATCCGGCCGACTGGGGAGCCGCGCGCACCGGAAAGCTGCGCAACGCCGCCGGCGGCCTGGCCACCGAGCTGATCCTGGTGCCGGAACCGGTCGCCGCCGCCGTCTTCTACTCCGCGAACCAATCGGCCGGCCAGAGCGTGCCGATCGGCGCGGCGCTCGCGGTGCTCGACCTCGGCGGCGGCACTGTCGACGCGAGCGTCGTGCGCCGCGAGGCCGGCACCTTCCGGGTGCTGGCGACCAGGGGCGACCCCTCCTTCGGCGGTGCCGACATCGACCAGGCCGTGCTCGAGCACGTGGGCGGCCAGGTGTCGGCCAGCGACCCGGACGCCTGGCGGCACCTCGTCGAGGGCCGCGAACTCGCCGACCGGCGGCGCCGCCGGGTGCTGCGCCAGGACGTGCGCGGCGCCAAGGAGACGCTGTCCCGGCACACCTACGCCGATGTGCCCATGCCGCAGCCCTTCCCGGACGCCCATGTGACCAGGGCCGGCATCGAGCGGCTCATCGAGGCGCCGATGCTGCGCACGGTCTCGCTGCTCGCCGACACGATCGCCAGGGCCGGCCTTCGGCCCGACCGGCTCGCCGCCGTGTTCCTGGTGGGCGGGTCGAGCCGGATTCCGCTGGTGTCGCGGCTGCTGCACGAGCGGCTCGGCATCGTGCCGGTGACGCTGGACCAGCCGGAGACCGTCGTGGCGCTCGGCGCGCTGCGGGTCGTCACGGAGGGAGCCGCTCCCGGCCGGGCCGGTCCCGGCGCCGCTCAACCGGGTTCTGGCCCGGTGCCGCTGCCGCCCCACCTGCCGTCGTCCTATCTGCCGTCGCCCAGTCCGTCCGTGCCGCAGCCTTCGTTGCCTATCCCGTCGTTGCCGGCACCGGCGGTGGGCGCGGCCCTGCCGCCGCCGCGCCCACCGGCCGGGCCACACCTGATGCCACCGCCCGGGCCGCCGATGCGGCGGTCGGCGGCGCGGCGCCCGGCCCGGTTGCCCTGGCTGATCGCCGGCACCGCGGTGCTCGCCGCCGCCGCCATCACGACCGCCGCCGTCCTGCTGACCGACGATTCACCGCCGGCCGGCGGCAGCCGGATCGCCCAGTTCCACTACGAGTTCACCGCGCCCGACGGCTGGGAGCACAGCGGCGGCAACCCGGAGTCGCGCGAGACGGACCTGCGCCCGGCCGAGGAGCCGCAGACCGCGGACAAGATCCTGGTCAAGGAGTCCGAGCTCAACTACGACGCCACCGCGCAGCGCGACCGTGCCGTGAGCGAGCTGCGCGTCCAGTACGAGCGCCGGCAGACCGCCAGCACCCCACCGGCCGTGGGCGGCTTCGACGAGAACGCCACCTTTGCCGGCCGCGACGTCCTCTACTACAACGAACGCGTCCAGGCCGCAACGGTCGACTGGTACGTGGTCCTGCAGGGCAGGTACCAGGTGAGCGTCGGCTGCCAGCACGGCGGCACCGGCGCCCATCGCGTCCGAACCGCATGCGAGCAGGTCGTAAGTTCTCTGACCGTGCACGACTAATGTCGGGTGATCGACGTTCTTTGACCAGATCCGGATCAAGGCGGTGCTCGATTCGGAGGTTGCGATACGTAGCAGCGCTACCAGCGACGACGACAACGCAGCGGGGGCGCCACCTGGGCGCCGACGATGGGTAAGACGACTTCGATCGATTACCCGGCACTGGCTCACATGGCCGGGATCCCTGGTCGGCCGGTTGGCGACTCATGACGCCCGGCGACCCGGTCCAGTCGCCCCTGCTCCCGTCCGGACTCTCGTCGACATCGCGAGAGCGCCGGCCGGTGCTGGCGTGGTTGCTGATGGTCATCGGTGAGGGGAGGGGCGGTACGGGCGCGGCCCGTCACGCGATCGGCGGCTAAGCCCGTTCGTGATCACTGAACGTGGTCAAGTATCGCGAGAAATGCGACCCAAAGTAGTCAACGCTCGACGGGCTCGGTCTCCGCGGCTACCCGGCGACCCGGCTCGCCGGCTCGCCAGCGGGCAGTGCGTGGGCGTCATTCGGTCCTTGTAGCAAAGCGAACGACGCCCACGCACCTTGTGGCGGAGCGAGGGACGCCCACGCGCTGTCCGCTGGGTCACCGCTGGGCTACCGCCGTCGAGTGTGGATCATCCTTGAGGTCGCACAATGTAGCGATACCTGACTACTTTTCGTGATCATGCCCGAAGGGGCTCACTTGGGGACCCTGAGTTCCACATGTCGCTCTAGCGGTCCCCAAGTGACCGGCATCTGACGATCCTTGACTACTTTCGGCGATCGACGATGCGCTCTCGGCCCTTTTGGCGATTGCGGTCTGCACTCTCGGTCCTTTCGGCGATCGCGGGCCGGCAGCCTTCGCTCTTGATCGATTGCGTCGCCCTAGGAGTTGATCACGAAGTCGTCAGCCTTCTGAATCCGTTCACAGGGCCGTTAACCTCCTGATCAACGTCAGGACCGGCCTTGCAGGTTGGCCTTCGTCCGATGACCCGGCCTCCAGCCGGTAGTTGGGCCGGAACCTGGTTCATGATCGCCGTTTGGGTGCCACCAACCGCGCTCAGCGCGGCTCACGGCACCGAAACGGCGATGGGTGCGGCTCTTCTGCAGGGTCTCTGGGATTACGGCGCTGCTGTCACGCTGCCACAGGGCGGCTCTCGATCCCGGGAGGTGGTTCGTGATCGTCGCTTCGGCAGCACGAGCCGCGCACCGCACCGTTCCCGGCACCCAAACAAACGATCATGAACCGCCCCCGCCTGCGGCCAGCGCGGATCCGCGCCACCACACCCATCCCCGACCCATCCCCGCAGCGCCGCACCTGCCGACGACCAACAACGACAGACCCCCGAGCTTCCAGTGACCAATTGGTCAACAGCACACCGTCCAATTGACCAATCAGTCACATCACCCCGCAAAGCCATACCCGAGCTTCGCCGCCACCCCCCCGCACCCAGCACCGCCCCAGTGACGTCGACGGCCGATCACCTGACGGGCGAGCCCGCTCCACCCATCCCCCACCGGTGACCTTCGGTAGACAACAGCACGCGATGATCATGAAGTTCCGAGTCGGCAGGGCTTACCGGGTCGATTCCCTGGGGCGTCGAGTCCGAACCGCATGCGGGCAGGTCGTAAGGTCTTAAGTGTGCGCGGCTAGCGGCGCCGTGGCCACGATGCCGCCGGTCGAGAACAAGCCGTCCGCGGCCGGAACCGCGGACCGGTGGTCGGCGTTCAAAGCCAAGCCCAGCCGCCAGGGAGACACATGGCCGACCCGCACGACGCCCTCGCCCGCTTCCGAGCCGTCGCCGACGCTGCCGTCGAGCAGGGCCGGCGAGCCGTGGGTGAGGCTCGCGAGTCGGGCGCCGCCTTCGACCGCGAGGCCCGCCGGCTCACCCAACGGCCGCACGACCAGGACCACGGTCGGGCCGAGGCCGATCTGCGCGCCGCCGCCAAGGACTTCCGCGCCCGCGCCGGCCTGCCGGTTCCCGACGCGCCCGGCGCGCGGCCCGCCGATGCCGCTTCCGAGTTCGCGGGGCCCGACGACGAGGACTTCTCGCAGCTGCGCATTCTGCGCAAGCTCTGAGCCGGCCAGGCCCGTGGTTCAGGCACCGCGCCGGCGGCTTTGTGGGCCTTCGCCGGTCGCGGCGACGGCCGCGTCGACCTCGGCCTCCAGCGCGGCGACGAGCCGCTGCGGGTCGGGCAGCACCGCGCGATCGGTGCCGAAGCCGAACGAGACCTGACCGGCGTAGCTGAAGATGCTGATCGTGATCGTCTGCCGGCCGCTGCAGGGTGCCCAACCCACGACGCCCTCGACCCGGGCGCCGGCCAGCGTCATCGGCACCCGCGGCCCTGGCACGTTGGTCAGCACGCCGACCGACTTCTCGGTGAAGAACCTGCTGATCCTGGTGGCCAGCGGGGCGGGAC
>DASSUA010000234.1:0-2610 GCA_035707525.1 Pseudonocardiaceae bacterium | reverse complement strand
CTCCCTGGCCAGCTCCCTGGCCCGGTCCCGGCGCTCGGTCAGCTCGGCCGCGACCCGCAGCCACTCGGCGCGGACCCGCCGGTACTCGGCGAGCGGCCCGGCCACGGCCTCGCCCGCGAACCGGTCGAGCACCGCCCGCTGCTCGGCGTGCCGCAGCAGCCGCAGCTGGTCGTTCTGGCCATGCACCGCCAGCAGCGCGTCCGACAGGTCGGCCAGCACGCTCACCGGCACGGAACGGCCGCCGAGGTGGGCCCGCGACCCCCGGTCCGCGTTGACCGTCCGCACCGCGATCAGGCTGCCGTCGTCGTCCAGCTCGGCCCCGACCTCGCCGGCGAGTCTCGCGGCGACGCTGTCCGCCCCGGGTTCGAACCGACCCTCCACCACGGCCTTGCCGGCGCCGGCACGCACCCTTGACGGCTCCGCGCGGCCGCCGCCGAGCAGGTGCAGCCCGGTGACCACCATCGTCTTGCCGGCACCCGTTTCACCGGTGACGACCGTGAGCCCGGGGTGCAGCTCCAGCGTGGCGTCGGCGATTACACCGAGCCCCTGGATACGCATCTCGGCCAGCACGGTTGGCGAGCCTAGCGGCACCGACCGACGGCTACCGTTTGCCGCGCCAGCCCTTTACCGGAAGTGAGAATTTCCGCACGAGCCGATCGGTGAACGGTTGGTCGGTCAGCCGCACCAGCCGAACCGGCTTGGAGCCGCGGACGACCTCGACCCGGCTGCCGGGCGGCAGATCGAACGTGCGCCGGCCGTCGCAGCACAGCACGGCCGGGTGCCCGTCGTTGGCGATCTCCAGCCCCACGGTCGACTCCGGCGACACGACCAGCGGCCGGGCGAACAGCGCGTGCGCGTTGCTCGGCACCAGCAGCAGCGCGTGCACCTCGGGCCACAGCACCGGCCCGCCCGCGGAGAAGGCGTATGCCGTCGAACCGGTCGGCGTCGCGCACAGCACGCCGTCGCAGCCGAACTCGGACACCGGCCGCCCGTCGACCTCGAGCACCACCTCCAGGATCCGCTCCCGGTGGGTCTTCTCCACGCTGGCCTCGTTGAGCGCCCAGGTATTGGCCAGCTGCACGCCGTTGAGGTTGGCCCGCACCTCGATCGTCATCCGCTCCTCGACCAGGTA
Organism: Pseudonocardiaceae bacterium; assembly: GCA_035707525.1. Classification (GTDB taxonomy): domain Bacteria; phylum Actinomycetota; class Actinomycetes; order Mycobacteriales; family Pseudonocardiaceae; genus DASSUA01. Next base: position 1,478 of record DASSUA010000234.1, on the reverse strand, counting down.
CTCCCGCCGCACGATCGAGGCGATCGCCACGTCCAGGTCGTGCGCGTCGACCTCGGCGAGGAAGCCGACCCGGCCGAGGTTCACGCCGAGCACCGGCACCCCGGTCGGCCGCGCCAGCTCGGCGGCGCGCAGCAGGCTACCGTCGCCGCCGAGCACGATCACCACCTCGGCGCCCTCGGCGGCGCCCTGCTCGGCGACCAGGTCCACGGTGCGGTCCTCGACGGCACCGCCGTCCACCGTGCGGTCTCCGGCGGCTCCGCCGTACACGGTGCGGTCTCCGGCGGCTCCGGCGCCTTCTACGGTGCCCGCCGGACCGGGGCCGGCGCCGAACTCCAGGTGGCCGGCCTCGGAACGCAGCACCCTCGGCTGCATGCCGGCGTGCAGCAACGCCGCGGCGACGCGCTCGGCCGTCCGCTCGTTCGCCTCCCGCCCGGTGTGCACGACGAGCAGCACCGGCCGTTCCCCGGTCACCGTGGACCCGCCAGCACGGCCCGGCGCACGGTCTGCTCGTCGGCATCGGCACCGGCCGACGGCCCCGGACGCAGCCAGACGAAGAACTCGACGTTGCCGGAGGGTCCGGGCAGCGGGCTCGCCACCGCGCCGCGCAGCGCCAGGCCAAGCTCGCGGGCCGCGGCCACCACCCCGAGCACCGCCGCCGCCCTGGCGGCCGGATCGCGCACCACCCCGCCCGGGCCCAGGCCTTCGCGGCCCACCTCGAACTGCGGCTTGACCATGGGAAGCAGGTCGACCTCGGGCGTGCCGCACGCGACGAGCGCCGGCAGCACGAGCCGAAGCGAGATGAACGACAGGTCGGCGACGATCAGGTCGACCGGCCCGCCGATCGCCTCCGGGGTCAGTGACCGCACATTGGTCCGGTCGTGCACGCTCACCCGCTCGTCGGTTCGCAGCCGCCAGGCAAGCTGCCCGTAGCCGACGTCGACCGCGACTACGTGGGCGGCGCCGTAGGCGAGCAGTACGTCGGTGAACCCGCCCGTCGACGCGCCGGCATCGAGGCACCGCCGGCCGGCCACGACCAGGCCGCGCGGTACGGCGGTGCCGCTTCCAAGCGTGTCGCTTCCAAGCGTGCCGCTTCCAACCGTGCCGGCTCCAAACGTGGCGACGCCAAACGTGGCGAGCGCGCCGAGCAGCTTGTGCGCGCCGCGCGAGGCCCACTCGGGTTCGGCGCCCTGCCGCACCTCCACCGCGGCGTCGGTGCCGACGCCGGTCGCGGGCTTGCTCGCGACGACCCCGCCGACGAGCACCCGGCCCGCCGCGATCAGCGTGCCGGCGTGGTCCCTGGACCTGGCGAGCCCGCGACGCACCAGCTCGGCGTCGAGCCTGGAGCGACGCGGCACGGCTTCACTCCCCGTCGATGGTCGACAGCGCCTCGGAGAGCGCCCCGTGCACCGCCTCGAACCTGGCGACATGCTCGGCAACGGGGACGTGCTCGAGGTCCTCGGTCGTGCCCAGGGCATCGT
>DASSUA010000233.1:0-12991 GCA_035707525.1 Pseudonocardiaceae bacterium | reverse complement strand
CGAGGCTGCATCCCGGGCTGACCGAGGTCGACGTCTTCCTCGGCTGGTTCGGTTCGCGCAGCCGCCTGATGCACCGCGTGTCCAGGCTCTCGGCGCCCGCGATGCGCCTTGGCCCGGTCGCGGCCGGGGTCCGGCTCGCCGCCCGCGCCGTTGCCGGCCGCGGCGGCGACCCCGAGCCCGGCCGCAACGACGCGGTGCGAACGAGCGTCGCGGCCGTCGCCGCCGACGCCGCCGGCAACGTGCTGGCGACCGTCGAGCTGGACGGCCCGGAGCCGTACCGGCTCACCGCCGACCTGCTCGCCTGGGGCGCCACCGCCGCGGCCGCCGGCGCGGTCCGGGGGACCGGGGCGCTCGGCCCGGCGGACGGCTTCACCCTCGACGCCCTGGAGGCGGCCTGCGCCGCGATCGGCCTGCGCCGCACCGGGTAACGAAGGCTCAGCAGACCCGCGGCACGGTCAGGTGCCAGCCCGCCACCGTGTACCAGTCCGACGAGGCCACCGACGAGCCGAGGCAACCGAGCAGGCGCAACCGGTCGATCGCCTGCTGGCTGGTCGGGCTCGTGCGGCTCAGCGCCGGCGATACGGCGTGCGAGTCGGTGGTGACCAGCAGGTAGTGGTTGCCGCTGTAGAACGCCCTGGCCGTCGCGCTCAGCCCGGCGAACGTGGTCGCCGCGCCGTCGAACACGACGAACCACGGCCGAAGCGTCGATTCGTACCGCGAGCGCGGGTCGGTCGAGGCGACCCCGTTGTGCACGAACGGGAAGCCGACCGCCGTCGCCGGGTTGGCCCGCAGGTACCGGGAGTACTCGATGTCGGTCGGCAGCGAGTCGTTCTCGGCGGTGCCCTTCAGCACCAGCAGCACCACCCGGCCGCGCAGCTGGTCGGCGGGCAGCCAGGCGTTGGCCCTGGCGGCCGCGTCCGGCGTCGCGTGCACCCCGGCCATGAGGTCGGCCGGCCGGTACATCGCCGCGCCCAGGCGCGTCCTGAAGATCGCGTCGAGCTCGTCCGGCCCGACCCCCTGGTCGTCCTGGAAGCCGGCCTTGAGCTCCAGCTTGATCAGCAGCGGCTGGTGGAGCGGGTTGGCCTGGTGCCAGGCGGCGATGTTGTCCACGCACGTGCGCAGGCCCTGGTCCCTGGCGCCCGTGCTGGAGGTGCAGTTGTTGTCGTTCCAGAACGGTTGGTCGTGGGCGACCGTCCACGAGGAGAAGTTGGTCCAGACGTCGATCTCGATCATGCCGGTGCCGGTGGCCAGAGCCCGGGACAGGTTCGAGAACGCGGACTTCTGGTAGCTGTTGTGCAGGCCGCTGATGGCGACCTGGCCGAGGGTCGGGCCGACGGCCTCGGCCGGCGTCGGCGCGACGGCGATCACGATGGTGATCACGATGGCGGCGGATTTGGCAGCAATCCGTTTCAAGGACGGTATTCGCACGCACTTGGACGCTAACCGCGTCGCTCGTCGCCGTCTGTAGGGAGTTCGGCGCAATGTGTCGTAGCCGGTTCGCGACCGATCGGCGCTGGTGGCGGGTGCGGACTAGGCTCACGCGCCGTGACTTCGCTCGTCGAGACCTCTCGTGAGCGCGCCGAGGTCCTGGCCGGGGCCGACGAGTTCCTGGCGCGGCTGACCGACTGGCTGCGCATCCCGTCGATCAGCGCCGACCCCGCGCACCACGATGACATCGCCGCGTCCGCGCGGTGGCTGGCTGAGCGCCTGCGTTCGGACGGCTGGCCGGTCGCGCAGGTGTGGGACGACGGCGGCGCGCTGCCCGCGGTCTACGCCTGCTGGCCGGCCGGCGACCCGGACGCGCCGACCGTGCTCGTGTACGGACACCACGACGTGCAGCCGGTCGACCCGCCGCACGAGTGGCGGCAGCCGCCGTTCGAGCCGGTCGTCTCCGGTGGTCAGCTGTTCGCCAGGGGCGCCTCCGACGACAAGGGGCACGTCGCGTTCCATCTGCTCGCCATGCGCGCGCACCTGGCCGCGACCGGCCGGCAGGCGCCGGCGGTCACCGTCAAGCTGTTCATCGAGGGTGAGGAGGAGTCCGGGTCGACGCACGTCACGGACCTGCTGCGGGCGCACGCCGAGGAGCTGGCCTGCGACCTGATCCTGGTCTCCGACACCGGCATGTTCGCTGACGGCGTGCCGAGCATCTGCACCGGCATGCGCGGGCTGGTCAGCGCCAACGTCACGTTCCGCGGGCAGGGCGTCGACCTACACTCGGGGCAGTTCGGCGGCGCCGTGCCGAACCCGGTAACGGAGTTGGCCCGGCTGGTCGCCGCGCTGCACGACGAGGACGGCCGGATCATGGTGCCCGGCTTCTACGACGACGTCCGCGAGCCCACCGAGCAGGAGCGCGAGGCGTTCGCCAAGCTGCCGTTCGACGAGCCCGCGTGGCTGGCCGGCCCGGCCGGTGGTGCCCGCGCCACTACCGGCGAGCGCGGCTGGGGGACGCTGGAGCGGCTGTGGGTTCGGCCGACCGCGGAGGTCAACGGCATCGGCGGCGGCTACCAGGGTCCCGGCGGGAAGACGATCGTGCCGACGGAGGCCTTCGCGAAGCTCTCGTTCCGGCTGGTTCCCGACCAGGTGCCGGACCGGATCGCCGCCCTAGTCCGGCGGTTCGTAGCCGAGCACACGCCGCCGGGCATCGAGGCCGAGGTACAGACCGGGGAAGGCGTTCCGCCGTGCCTGTCGGACATCGGCCACCCGGGGGTGGCCGCGGTGCGCGAGGCGATGGCCGCCGCGTTCGGGCAGGAGGTGCTGTTCTCGCGGGAGGGTGGCTCCGGGCCGGAGGCGATCATCCAGGCCGAGCTGGGTGGGGCACCGCTGGCGTTCCTCGGGGTCGGGCTGCCCGACGACCGCGTTCACGCCCCGAACGAGAAGGTCGAGGTCGACCTGCTGCTCAAGGGGGCCGAGGCGACCGCCTGCCTGTGGCGGCTGCTCGGCGAGCGGGCCGCGCTGGTCCGCCGGTCGCCGTGAGCGTGCTTCGCCGGGTCGACCGGCTGACCGAGCAGCCCGACCACGCTCTCGTCGGCGTGATCCGGATGCCGGTCGAGTCGGTCGGGCCGATCGCCGCGATCAGCAAGCGGGTGGTCGCGGCACTGCTCGTGCTGTGCGCGGTGGTGGCGATCGTCTACCTGGACCGCGACGGCTACCGGGACGTCAACGAGGACGGCCTGAGCGTCCTCGACTCGTTCTACTACGCGACGGTCTCGCTCTCGACCACCGGATACGGCGACATCACGCCGGTCTCGTCGACCGCGCGGCTGGTCAACATCCTGGTCATCACGCCGCTTCGGGTGCTGTTCCTGATCGTCCTGGTCGGTACCACGCTCGAGGTGCTCACCGAGCGGTCGCGCCAGGCGCTGCGAATCCAACGTTGGAGGTCGAAGGTGCGCGATCACGTGGTGGTCGTCGGCTACGGGACCAAGGGCCGGTCCGCGGTCGCCGCGCTGCTCGGTGACGGCGTCCCGCCCGAGCAGATCGTCGTCGTCGACACCGACACCACCTCGCTCGACGCCGCCGCGTCGCTCGGCCTGGTCACCGTGCACGGCAGCGGGACCCGCTCCGACGTGCTGCGGCTCGCCGGGGTGTCGAGGGCCCGCTCGGTCATCATCGGCGCCAACCGCGACGACACCGCGGTGCTGGTCACCCTCACCGCGCGGGAGCTGGCGCCCAAGGCGCAGATCGTGGCCGCGGTACGGGAGGCCGAGAACGTCCACCTGCTGCGCCAGTCCGGCGCGCACTCGGTCGTGGTCTCCTCCGAGACGGCCGGGCGGCTGCTCGGCATCGCGACGAGCACGCCGTCGGTGGTCGAGATGGTCGAGGACCTGCTCACCCCGGACGCAGGCTTCGCGATCGCCGAGCGCGACGTCGAGTCGACCGAGGTAGGCGGCTCGCCCCGGCACCTGCCCGACATCGTTCTCGGCGTGGTTCGCAACAGCGAGCTGTACCGGGTGGACGCCCCCGAGGTCGACGCGATCGAGTTCGGCGACCGCCTGCTCTACATCCGCAAGGTCACGCTGCCCGCCGACGTCCCCATCCCCGACCGCGCCTAACCCGGCCCCCACTTGGGCACTTGGGGAGCTTTAGTTGCGCAGGTGGAACTGGAGCTCCCCAAGTGCCAGTGGGTCGGGGGGTACCGGGAGGGCGAGGGTGAAGCGGGCGCCCGGCCACGGTGGTGCGGGGTCGGTGCAGCGCAGGTCGCCGCCGTGGGCGCGGGCGATGCCGCGGGCGATCGCCAGGCCGAGCCCGGCGCCGTCGGAACCGTCGGCGCGGGCGCGGGAGCGGTCGAGCCGGACCAGGCGGTCGAAGATGCGCTCGCGGTCCGCCGGCGGCACGCCGGGACCGGTGTCGGTGACGGTCAGCTCGGCGACGCCGCCGGAGCGCGTGACGCGCACGCCGACGCGCCCCCCGTCCGGGGTGTGGCGGCGGGCGTTGTCCAGCAGGTTGGCCAGCACCTGGGCGATCCGCTCCGGGTCGGCCGGCACGAGGACGGGATCGCCGGCGACCTCGATCGTGAGCGCCGGCGCCAGCAGCCGGGTGCGCTCGACCGCCGCGACCGCGAGGGCGAGCAGGTCGACGGGCTCGCGGTGCAGTTCCAGGCCGGCGTCGATGCGGGCCAGCGAGAGCAGGTCCTCGACGAGGCGACCGGCCCGGCGGGCCTCCCGGATCAGCAGCAGGTGCAGGCGCTCGCGCTCGCCGGGACCGGCCTGCGTGCCCGCCTGCAGGACGGCCTCCGCGGCGGCCTGCACACCCGCGATGGGAGTGCGCAGCTCGTGGGCCGCGTCGGCGACGAACCGGCGGGTCCGCCCCTCGGACGCGCGGGCAACCGACTCGGCGTGCCTGGCCAGCGCCTCGGCCTGCCGCGCCTGCCGCTCGGTGCCCTCGAGGGCGTCGAGCATCTCGTCGAACGCCCGGGCGGCGCGGCCGAGCTCGGTGTTCGGGCGGTCCGGGGCGAGGCGACGACCGCGGTCGCCACGGGTGATCGACTTGGCCAGCGCGGTCATCGAGTCCAGCGGGGCCAGGGCCAGGCGGACGGTGCCGGTCAGCACGAACGCGGCAATGCCGATCGCGAACAGGCCGACGATCACCAGCAGCCGCCGCAGCCGGCGCTGCGCGTTGGTCACCGGCCCGCCGTCGGCGACCAGGACGAGCTCGGCGCCCGACGGCAGCCGGCGCACGCTGACCAGGTCGTCGCCGCTGCGGTAGAGCTGACCGACCGGCGGTTGCGGGTCCGGCGGCTCGGCGTGGCCGAACACCTCACCGGCCGGGGTGGTCAGCCGAACCTTGACGGTCGCGCTCTCGATCCGCATGACGAGCTCGCGCGGCCCGGCGCCGCGCCGGGCGAGCTGCTCGGCGAGCCGGGTCCGCTCCAGCAGCGAGGCCCGCATCTCGCGGTTGGACTGGGCGGCGAACAGCACGTCGGTGAACACCGCCAGCAGCAGCACCACGACGGTGAGCACCAGCACGCTGGAGACGGTCACCCGCCGGCGAAGCGACGCGGTGCGCAGCCGGTTCACGGGGGATCGGCCCGCAGCACGTAGCCGAGCCCGCGCACGGTGTGCAGCAGCCGCGGCCCGTGCGCCTCGATCTTGCGGCGCAGCGCCGATACGTGCACCTCGACCAGGTTGGGGTCGTAGGCGTCGTAGCCCCAGACGGCGGTCAGGATCTGCGTCTTGCTCACCACCCGCCCGCGCTGCGCGGCCAGGTAGCCGAGCAGCCTCAGCTCGGTCGCGGTCAGGTCGAGGCGCTGCCCGGCCCGCACGGCCACCCCGGACTCGGCGGCCAGCACGAGATCACCGACCTCGATCGTGGACGGCGCCCGGCCGAGCCGGCGCAGCACCGCCGTCACCCTGGCGACGAGCTCGGCCAGCACGAACGGCTTGACCACGTAGTCGTCGGCGCCCCGGTCCAGGCCACGCAACCGGTCCGCGACGCCGTCGCGCGCGGTCAGCATGACCACGCCGGCGTCTGTGCGCCCGCGCACGACGTCGAGCAGCGCGAAGCCGTCCCGGCAGGGCAGCATGACGTCGAGCACGACCAGGTCCGGGCGAAACGCCTCCAGCTCCCGCTCCAGGTTCGACCCGTCCGGCAGCCCGTGCACGGTGAACCGGGCGTCGCGCAGCGCGGTCAGCACGGCCGCCCGGATCGCCTCGGAATCCTCGACCACCAGCACCCTGGCCGCACTGCGCACGCGCCAATTCTGCGGGCCGGCCGGCGCAGCGGTCCCGGAAGGTCGGCCCGCTTCAGCTTCCGGTCAGGTTGCGCGCGCACCGTTGACAAACGTAAGAGTTGTGCAGCCCTCGAGGAGGAGACATGGACCAACCGACCCAGCAGCTGCCCCGGCCGCCGCGGCGCCGGCCGCGGACCCTCGTGCTGACCGCGGTGCTGGGCACGCTGCTGGTGGCCGGCGTGGTCGCCGCCGTGCTGGCCGCGGTCTCGGACCGGACGGGTCCGGAGGTCGCCGGGGACGAGAGCCTCGACCTGCTGTTCGCCCCGGCGGTGGCGCTGCAGGACGACCAGAACGAGCTTGCCGCCCGGCCCGAGCCCGGCCACCGGCCGTTGAAGCACTGGCGGAACGGGCCGCTTCGGCTCAAGGACGGCGAGCGCGTGATCGCGGGGACCGTCGCCTCGGTGACCGGCGGCAGCCTCGTGGTTCGCACGGACAACGGGACGGAAGTCACCGTGCCCACCGACGGCGACACGAAGGTCCGCGGCAACGGCAACCGGAGCCTGGCCGACCTGTCGGCGGGTGAGCGGGTGATCGTCAAGGCCGGCGCGGACGGTAAGGCCGTCGGCGTGCTCGCGGTGCGGGCGCATGTTGCCGGGACCGTTACCAGGCTCGAGGGCGATCGGGCCACCGTCGTCACCCCCGGCGGCCTGACCAGGGAACTGGACCTGTCCGGGGTGACGCAGCGGCCGGCGGTGGGCACCGCGATCGTCGCGGTCGGAACCGCGGCCGAGGAGGGCGCCACGCTCAAGGTCGAGCAGTTGCGGGAGCTGCCGACAATCCGCTGACCGGGACGGCGGCAGTCTGCTGACCGTGCCGCGGCTCCGGTGGCCGGGACCGCGGCACCCGATCGTAAGCGTCGGGCGGTGCGCCGCTGCCACGCACTGGTCGAAGCCGTACGATTGCGCGCCGTGGTCCCCCGTGGCGCGACGGGCTGGCTCGTGCCGTTCCTGGTGCTTGCCGCCGGGCTGCTGGTTGGCGGCCTGTTGATCGTCATGGACGGGGCGCCGGGGCGAACGGCCGCGGCGACGGACGCCCTGCCGGCGAAGGTCGTCGCGTCCACGCCGTGCGGCCCCCAGGAGGCCAGGGACACCGTCCAGGTCGTTGTCGACGGTCGCAGCCAGCGGCTGGCGCTCGACGGGTGCGGCAACCCGGTCGGCACCGAGCTGCAGGTCGAGCTGCTGTCCGAGGGTCCGACGGCCCGGCTGGCCGGCACCGGTCACAACGGATCCGGCGGCCCGGCCGAGAAGATCAGCCTGCTGTTGCTCGTGCTCGCCGGCCTCGCCGGTGCGCTGTTCACCATGGTGGTCCGGTGGCGCCCCCGGCCCTGACGGCCGTTCGTCTCAGGCGACCCGCTCGGCCGGCGCGAGCCAGGTGTTGCAGGTGGCGGTGTCGTTGTGCTGGTAGCCCGCCGAGTACCAGTGGCCGTTGTTGTCCGGGGTGCCGTGGTCGGACGGCAGCCCGGAGTCGGGCCGGTCGCCGCGCCGGCCCTGGTCCCGGACGATCTGCTCGGCGAGCTCCCGGCTGATCGAGCCGTGTCCGGCGGTGCTGGCCAGGAACATGCCGCCGAAGCACGACGCCCCCAGCTCGTTGCGCCGGGAGATCTCCAGCCCGGCCGGCGAACCCGGGCCGGCCTCGTAGCGCTGCGCCCAGGCGGCGTCCATCACCCCGGCCAGCTCCTGGACGTGATGCCCGTATTCGTGCGCCAGGACGCCGAGGTACGCCGAGATCCGCGTGGTCGGGGCGTCCTCGACCTCGGCGAAGTAGCGGGGCGGCAGGTAGATCACGCCCTCGCAGTAGTTCGCGTTGTCGGTCGCCGACTTATTGCCGCACGGGGTGGGGTACGCGTCGGTCGGCACCGCGACCTGCGGCGGCTGCGCGGGCAGGGCGGCCGCCGCGAGCACCGGCAGCCACGCCCGGTTCAGGCAGCCAACCGCGGCCCGGTAGAACGCCAGTTGCACGGCCGGGTCGGCGCCGAACTCCGGCAGCGCGCACTCGACGGCCGCCAGCGAAGCTCCGGTGAAGATCGGGTTGTCGCCGAGCCGGGTGACCTTCTGCGGGGGCGGCGTGATGCGCGTCGAGGTCGAGGTCGAGGTCGTGGTCGGCGGCGCCGTCGAGGTCGGTTGCGGCCCCGTGGCCGCCGGGGCCGGGTCGGCGGGTCGCGGCCCGTCGCCGGAGGTGGCGGCCGTCGTCCCGGTCCGGGCGGCGTGCCCGACGTAGACGACGAACGTGATCGCCAGTAGCGCCCCGAACGCCAGCATCGTGATCGAGGAGGCGTGCGAGCGCCTCGCGTTGGGAGGCGGTGGCGGTGGCGGTGGCGTTGCCAGTCGCAGTAGCCAGTCCGGCGAGTCTGTGGTGCGGCCGAACTCCGTGGCGGCGCCGCCGACCGTGGAGACGCCGCGCACCATGGCGCCATCATCCCAGCCGACCCGGCCGCCCGCTGCCGGACCCGCCGTCAATCCCCTGGTCCGGGTAACGCCGGCCCTACGCGGATTGTCGCCAGACGTCATGGCCCGGGCGAAACGAATCGGGCGAAGCGATTACCCATGGCGCATTGTCCGAACCGACCGGCAAGACGTAGCGCACCGGTCTGGAGCCGCACCGGGCGGGCCTGCGGTGCGGTTGGGAGCGAACCCGTACTGTTCGAGGCATGCCGCGAATCCCCGCTCCGGTGCTGGATCTGCACCGGCAGACCTTGGACAACGGCCTGCGCGTCGTGCTCGCACCCGACCCCTCCGCTCCGGTCGTCGCCGTCGCGGTGCACTACGACGTGGGCTTCCGCTCCGAGCCCGTCGGCCGCACCGGCTTCGCCCACCTCTTCGAGCATCTGATGTTCCAGGGCAGCGAGAGCCTCGAGAAGCTCGCCCACTTCCGGCACGTCCAGGGCTCCGGCGGGGTGTTCAACGGGTCGACCCACCAGGACTACACCGACTACTTCGAGGTGCTGCCCGCCGCCGCGCTGGAGCGGGCGCTGTTTCTCGAGGCCGACCGGATGCGGGCCCCGACGATCAACGAGGAGAACCTGCGCAACCAGGTCGACGTCGTCAAGGAGGAGATCAGGCTCAACGTGTTGAACCGGCCGTACGGCGGGTTCCCGTGGATCCTGCTGCCGCCGGTGCTTTACGACACCTTCGCCAACTCGCACAACGGGTATGGCGACTTCACCGACCTCGAGCAGGCGACCGTCGAGGACTGCGCGGCATTCTTCGACGCCTACTACGCCCCCGGCAACGCGGTGCTCACCGTGTGCGGCGATTTCGACCTCGACACCGGGACCGACCTGGTGGCCAAGCACTTCGGTGACGTCCCCAAGCGCGCCGTGCCCAAGCGGCCGTCGTTCCACGAACCGGAACCGGACCGGGAGCGCCGCAGCGACCACGCCGACCCGCTGGCCCCGCTGCCGGCGCTCGCGGTCGGCTACCGGCTGCCCGACCCGGACTCCGACCTGGCCGGCTACACGCGTGCGGTGCTGCTTTCCTCGGTGCTCTCCGACGGCGACGCCTCCCGCCTGCCGAGCCGCCTGGTGCACCGCGACGCGATCGTCACCGACGTCGGCGCCGGCTGCGGGTTCTTCTCGGCCTTCGACGCCAGGGACCCCGACACGATGACCGTCACGGCGGTCTACCCGACGGCGGTCGAGACCGATCGCGTGCTGGCCGCGATCGACGACGAGATCGCCACCGTGGCCAGGGACGGCGTGTCCGGCGACGAGCTGTCCCGCACGGTCGCGCGCTGGTCGGCCGCGATGTTCCGGGACCACGACCGGCTGGTCACCAGAACCAGGGCGATCGGGGTCTGCGAGCTGTTGCATGGCAGGGGAGAGCTGGCCGCCGAGCTGCCGGCGCTGCTCGCCGGGATGACCTCCGACGACGTAGCCGCCGCAGCCGAGGCGCTGAAACCGGACGCCAGGGCCGTGCTGACCATCACCCCGGGCGCAGGATCGAAGGGACCGGCGCAGTGACGCACACCGCCGAGCAGGCCCGCACCGCCGAGCCGACCCATCCGCTCGATCAGGCCCGCGCGCGCACCGCGGAGCAGATCGGCCGCACCGAGCTCGGCCCGCGGCCGCTGCCGCCGCTGACCAAGCAGCGCACCGGCCGCGCCCCCGCCCACACCGACCAGGTGCTGGACAACGGCCTGCGGGTGATCGCCGTGCGGCGTCCCGGCGTGCCCATGGTCGAGCTGCGCATGCGCATCCCGTTCGCCGGCACCCAGCGCACCCACAGCGCCCGCTCCGAGGTGCTGGCCACCACGCTGCTGGCCGGGACCGTGCGGCGCACGCGGGCCGCGGTCGACGAGGACCTGGCCAGGGTCGGCGGGGAGCTGAGCGCGACGGTCGACCCCGAGCGGCTGCTGCTCTCCGGCAGCGCCCTGACCAGCGGCTTCGACGTGCTGCTCGACGTGCTCGCCGACGCGCTCACCGCCGCCACCCACCGCACCGGCGAGGTGAACCGGGAGAAGGCGCGGCTCGCCGAGCGCATCGCGATGGCGCGCTCGCAGCCGCGCACGATCGCCAGGCTCGCCCTGCAGCGCCGCCGCTGGGGCGACCACCCGATCACCAGGGAGCTGCCGGAGGAGTCCGAGATCGCCGAGGTGACGCCGGCGGCGGTGCGCTCCCTGCACCGGCGGGCCATGGTTCCGCGCGGGTCGCTGCTCGTGCTCGTCGGTGACCTCAGCCCGGCCCGCGCGGTCGCCGCGATCACCGAGAAGCTGGCCGGCTGGCAGTCCGAACGCCAGGCGACCGAGCTGCTCCCGGTGCCCGAGCTGCACGGGAACAGCCTGCTGCTGGTGCACCGGCCGGACGCCGTGCAGTCGCAGCTGCGGCTGTCCAGCCAGGGGCTGCCCCGCACCGATCCGAGCTTCCCGGCGCTGCAGCTGGCCAACCTCGCCTTTGGCGGTTACTTCTCGGCGCGGCTGCCGGAGAACATCCGCGAGGACAAGGGCTACACCTACGGGGCGAACTCCTGGATCGAGTTCAACCCGCACGGCGCCACGATCATCGTCGACACCGATACCGCCACCGAGGTCACCGCGGCGGCGCTGCTGGAGATCCGCTACGAGCTCGGCCGGCTGGGCCTGGTGCCGCCGACCGAGGAGGAGCTGGACTCGGCCCGCCGGTACGCGATCGGCGCCCTGTCGATCGGCATGTCGTCGCAGAGCGGCCTCGCCTCCACCCTGTTCTCGGTGGCCAGCTATGGGATGGACCTGGACTGGTTGCGCGGCCATCCGGCCAGGCTGGCCAAGGTGACCAGGGGCGACATCGCCGAGGTGGCGGCGCGGTTCTTCGCGCCGAGCACGTTCACCGGGGTCGTCGTCGGCGACGCCGGCGTACTGTCCGCGCAGCTGGCCGCGCTCGGCGGGGTCGACCTTCCGTGACGGCGTCCTCGAAACTGCTGTGACCTTCCAGCTCGACGGCCCGCCGCTGCTGTCCCGGTCCACCGTGGACCGGCAGGAACCGCTGCGCGACGACCACGAGCGCCAGCGTCAGCTGTGGCCCAAGGCCCAGGTCCTGCGCGTCGACCGGCGCGGCCGGCTGGAGGTGTCCGGCCATTGCCTCGTCCTGACCCCGGCCGCCGAGCTGCCGCCGTCCACAGTGGACGAGGCGGTGCTGCTCGGCGAGCAGGACGAGGTGGCCTACTGGGCCGTGCTCACCGACGACGTCCCGCGCGAGGACCACCCCAACTGGGCCGACCTGCGGATGTGCGGGGCCGCGCTGGACGCCATGTCGGCCGGCCTCGCGGTGACCGCCGTCGCGGTCGTCGGCTGGCACCGCCGCTCGCCGTTCTGCCCGCGGTGCGGCCACCGCAGCACGTTCGCCAGGGCCGGCTGGGCCCGGGTGTGCCCGAACTGCTCGCTCGAGGAGTACCCGCGCACCGACCCGGCCGTCATCTGCCTCGTGCACGACGGCGCCGACCGCGTCCTGCTCGCTCGGCAGCCCACGTGGCCGGCCGGGCGGTTCTCCGTGCTCGCCGGGTTCGTCGAGGCCGGCGAGTCGCTCGAGGCGTGCGTGGCCCGGGAGGTGCTCGAGGAGGTCGGCGTCGCCGTTCACGACATCCGCTACCTCGGCAGCCAGCCGTGGCCCTTCCCGCGCTCGCTCATGATCGGCTTCGCCGCCGTCGCCAGCCGCGAGCAGGCCGTGCGCCCCGCGGCCGGCGAGATCGCCGAGGCTCGCTGGGTCTCCCGCGACGAGGTGCGCGCCGCTATTGCCGCCGGCTCCTGGTCCAACCGGACGGGCACCGTCCAAGGCCCCGAGGGCGGCCTGATCCTGCCCGGCGAGGTCTCCATCGCCGGGCGCATGCTGGCCGCCTGGGTCGCCGGCTGAGGTTCCTCGGGCCCGGACCGATCGGCCGTGCCTGGCCGCCAGACTGGCGCGTCGTCGATCCGCGGGGCGGCGGGATTGGCCGGGTGCTCTCCGGGCGCCAGCCCACGCCGTCTCGGGCGGCGACCCCGGTCATGATCACCGTTTTGGGGTGTGGCTCTTCTGGGGGGATGGGTTCGGCGGCGTGGGTCGGGGGCGGGTCGGGGGCGGGTCGGGGGCGGGTCGGGGGTAGTGGGGAAGCTCGGGTATGGCTTGGCGGGGTGATGTGACTGATTGGTCAACTGGACGGTGTGCCGTTGATCAATCGGTCACGGGAGGCTCGGGGGTTTGTCGTTCCTGGTTGTCGGGCGGGTGTGGCGCTGGCGGCGGGATGGGTGTGGTGGCGCGGATCCGCGCTGGCCGCTGTCAGGCCGCGGCGGGGGTTGTTCGTGTTCGTTTGTTTTTGT
>DASSUA010000232.1:0-3502 GCA_035707525.1 Pseudonocardiaceae bacterium | reverse complement strand
GGCCGTGCTCGCCGAGCGCCTCGATGAGCCGTTCGCGAACCAGCGCGGTGCCCGCGGGGCTCACGAGGCCAAGGTCGGCGCCGACCCGCTGGTCGGTGACGAAGAACCAGCGGCCGGCGATGCCGCGTCCGGCCACGGCCTTGAGGCCGCAACCAAGCGTCAGATACGTGGGGGTGCCCTCGTCGCTCAGCCGGCCGAGCTCCAGCCAGGCATAGCCGAGCCGCTCCTGATAGCGGCCGCCGAGCAGCAGGTTCCACTCCATGCGCTTGGCCGGGTCGGCGTCGGGCTCGACCCGATGCGACGCCAGCTCGCCGTCGAGCAGAAAGGGCAGGACAAGCGCGAGCACCTTGGACTTCCCGGTGCCGTTGTTGCCGCGCAGCAGCAGGCGGCCATCCCGGAAGCGGAACTCCTCGTTGTCGTAGAGGAACAGGTCGACGAGGCCGGTCCGCAGCGGCTGCCAGCGCTCCCGCCCGGGCACCGGCAGCCCGAGGTGGCCGCCGCCGGGCCGCCACCCATTGCCGCCGGCCGTGGTCATACCGGACCTCCTCGATCCACCGGGGCGCCCCTCCGGGGTTCCCCGGACTCCGCCCGGCCGCCGCCAACGGTGGGCTCGGCGTAGGCGAAGCGGGCGAGCGCCGGCAGGGCAATCACCCCGTCTCCGCACCGGCGAACCAGCGCGAGCGCCTCCAGCCGGTCGATCGCCAGCCGACACAGGGCCGCCGCGGCGCCCGGCTCGGCGGCACCCTTGCGCCACAGCGCGCGATGCTCGCCGGCCAGCTCCGCCATCCGCGCCTCCAGCGTGGCGGGCGGGACCGGGACGCCAGGCCGTTCCCGCCACAGCACGGCCAGATGCTTGGCCAGCAGCAGGGTCGCGTGCCCGTCGGTGCCCTCCTCCGGCATGGCCAGATCGGTTGCCTCCCCGGTCGGGTCGACCAGTGCCACTCCCTCCGCCCGCACCTCGGGGACCAGCCCGGTCGCCTCGGTCAGGCGCCGCAGCAGGAAGGTGCGCTGGCTGGTGAGGTATCCACGCTCCGCATCGTCGAGCTCCTGCTGGTAGACGACCGGGTCGTCGAGCAGCCGGCGCGTCAGCGCGTGCCGGATGGCGCGGTTGCGACCGTCCTCGCTGTCGGGCACGAGCTCCTCGGTGATGGCCCGCAGCCGCGCCTCAAGGTCTGCAGCGGCCACCGTGGATGGGCCCCGCTGGCTGACCAGCAGCGCGGCGAGCACACGCCGGTTCACGTCGTACAGCGCGTCCCCGCTGGAGTTGACGAAGGACTGCTCGTCACCGGCCACCTTGGCGAGCACATGGAATCCGAGCAGCAGGCGGACGACCACCACCAGGTCGGCGCGCTCCTCCCGCGAGTCGAGCGCGAAGGCAAAGCCGGCCTCGGCGAGGCCGGGGTCGGCCGCCAGAGCCAACACCCGCTCGGCGAGCCAGCCGAGCGTGACCTGGGCATCGGCCCGTTCCAGCGCGGCCAGCGCAAGGCAGACCAGCACGTAGCGGCGGCGGCTGAACGGCACGCGGGCGGGCGTCGCCAGGGCCGGGCGCGTGCGGTCATCGAGCCGTCCGGGCAGCTTGCGCAACCGAGCGAGGCCCGTGTCTGCCTGAATTGACCAGCCGGCGTGGTTGCCGAGCCACTCCCGCAACCAGCCCGCGTGTCGGCGGACAAGCGCGAATGCGGCCGGGTCGGGGCCCGCGGGGGTGAGGAGCGGGTGGCGCAGCAGCGCGCGGAGCGCGCGCCGCCGCTCCTCGACCTGCTGCCGGTCGAGGACGTCGGCGAGCCCGCCGGCCGGGGCGGTCACCGCAGGTCCCCAGGTGCCGCGCCCAGCAGCGGGCCGGAAGCGGCGCCGGCCTGCTCGGGACGGGTCAGGTCGACGATGGTGATCACGTGGTCAGGGCCGCGCAGCACCCCGTCGGGCGTGGCGATCTCGGCCGTCGCGCCGTCGCCGGTCGGCTCGAGGGTGACCGCCAGGGTGCCGTCGGAGGTGGTCGTGCGGATACCGTCTGGCCCGGGCGGGCCGGCGGCGAGCGCATCCCCGAGCAGCCCGAGGAACAGCGCGAACTCGTCACGGTCGAGCGTACCAACGTCGCGGAGCCGCGTCGGCCGGCCGGCCGCGAGCCGTCGGCGGGCCGCCTGCGTCTGGGCGCGCTCCGCGGCGAGCAGCGCCTCCAGCCGCTGGCGCGCCTGACTACGGTCGATAATCCTCGTCGGGCCGCCGCGGCGCTGGTGATGCCCGGTGGCGTGCAGGCGCGGGCTGATCCAGACCGGCGGCGCCTCTGCCCAGCTGGTGGTGGCGGGCACGGGCTCCTCTTGGCGGGCCTCCAGGGTCTGGGCGTCGATGGTGAGGTGCCGCGCGGACGCCAGCCCGAACGCGGCCCGCCACAGGCGGTGTGCCTCAGCGTCGTTCGGCGCCTCCGCGAACCAACGCGCCAGCGCGCGGAAGTCGGCGGAACGGTCGCTTCGGCCTGTGCGGCGCTCCTGCAGGGTGGTCACCGCGGCAAGCAAAGCCGGGATGGCCGCGCGGGCTCGCTGGCGCAGCAGTGCCGCCTGTGACGGGTGGGCCCGGTCGCCGATGAACCATGAGCGCAGGCCCGACCAGCGGGCACGCCAGCCGTCGAGCTTCACCCGCACCGCGTCGTCGTCGCGCTGGTCGGGCGCGGCGTCGGCGGCTTCCCGGACAGCCGCCAGCTCCAGTAGGCGCTCCACGCCGATCCCGTCGAGCGCCCGCAGGGTCGCCACGATCTCCGCGGACTTGACGACCAGGTCGCCGACGAACCGCTCCAGGTAGCCGATCAGCCGGTCCTTGTAGGCGATGAAGGCGTCCTCGTCGACGTCCTGGAGGTCGATGGTGCGTTGCAGGCTGCTCATGAACGCGCTCGCGTTGGCCGCCAACCCGTCCAGCAGCGTGGACAGCTCCCGCAGCAGGCTGTGCACCACGGCCGCGTCCGGGTCGGGGTCTTCGGCCTGCCGCCGCAGGCTGCGGAGGCGCACCCTGATGTCCTCGAGCGCCACCGACTGCAGCTCGCCCCGGTTGCCCAGCGCCTCGTCATAGGCGGCCAGCGCCAGCTCCGCGGCCTCACCTTCCGGGGTGAGCTGGTAGAGGTAACGAGGCCGGTAGAAGTCGTCCACCGTGGTGACCCGACTGGTGTCCGGATCGGCCTGGAGGTTCCTCCAGGACTCGAGCTGCTTGAGCGCCGCCTCCACCGCGGCCGCCTCGACCGGCGGGCCCTCGGGCCCTGGCAGCGCCTCGAGCACGTCCTCGGGTCGCAGGTGCACCAGGAACCGTCGCTTGGCGGCGACGAACACGCCCATGACGGCCCGGTACAGGTCGGCGTTGGGCGCGTCCAGGTGGGCGAACGGTTTCGCTGGCGCCTCGGTCATCGGGTTTCGCAGCGCTTGGAAGGGTGCTCGTTCAGGTCGCAAGGGGAGCAGTATCGCCGATACCCCCGACAGCACGCATCTGCTGCCAATTCGTCGAGCGGCTGACGTCATCCAGCCCC
>DASSUA010000231.1:0-3936 GCA_035707525.1 Pseudonocardiaceae bacterium | reverse complement strand
ATCCGCGTGGTGCGCGAACCCGGCGAGCTCGCGGGGGCACTGGAGTCGGCGCGCGCCGAGGCCGCGCTGGCCTTCGGCGACTCGACCGTGTTCCTGGAGCGGTTCGTCCCGGCCGCGCGCCACGTGGAGGTCCAGATCATCGCCGACGAGCACGGCGCCACCTGGGCGGTCGGCGTGCGGGACTGCACCATCCAACGGCGCAACCAGAAGGTGATCGAGGAGTCCTGCTCGACCGTGCTGGACGCCGGGTCCGAGCGGGCGATCCGGGCGGCGGCGGTGCGGCTGGCCGCGGCAGCCGGCTACCGCAACGCCGGCACCGTCGAGTTCCTCGTCGACGGTCCCACCCGCACGTTCATGTTCATGGAGGTCAACACCAGGCTGCAGGTCGAGCACCCGGTCACCGAGGAAACCACCGGCCTGGACCTGGTCAAGCTCCAGCTGCACGTCGCGCGCGGCGGCCGGCTGGAAGGGGCGCCCCCGCCGGTGCACGGCCACGCGGTCGAGGCGCGGCTGTGCGCCGAGGACCCGGAGTCCGGCTTCAGCCCGGCCCCGGGGCGGATCGCGCTGCTGCGGCTGCCGCACGGGCCGGGCATCCGGGTCGACGGTGGGGTGGCCGAGGGCGACACGGTCGCCGCGGAGTTCGACTCGATGATCGCCAAGGTGATCGCCTGGGGCGGCGACCGCGAGGAGGCGATCGCCCGGCTGCGCCGGGCGTTGGCGCAGAGCGTCGTGGTCGTGGAGGGCGGCACCACCAACCGCTCGTTCCTGCTGTCGCTGCTGGGCCGCGAGCAGGTGCGGGCCGGCGAGTTCGACAACCGCTGGCTGGACCGGCTGACCGCGGCCGGCGAGCACGTGCCCGACCCGGAGCCGGTGGCGCTGCTGCAGGCCGCGGTCGAGGCCTACGACGCCGAGCAGGCGGCCGCCGAGGTGGCGTTCCACTCCGCGGCGGCCCGCGGCCGGCCGGAGATGCCGGCGCGGCCCGGCCACCGGGTGCGGCTGCGCTACCGCGGCCGGGCCTACCAGCTGGCGGTCTACCGCACCGGCCCGGGCGCCTACCGGGTGGACGCCGGCGGGCACCTGATCGACGTGCGGGTCGACCGGTGGAGCCGGTACGAGCGCCGGCTGACCGCCGGCGGGCGCTCGTACCGCACGGTGGCCGCCGCGCACAACTCGACCTATCTGATCGACGTCGACGGTGTCAGCCACCGCGTTTCCCGCGACGACGGTGGCGTGGTCCGCGCCGCCGGTCCGGCGTTCGTGCTGCGGGTGCTCGTCAAGCCCGGGGACCGGGTGGCGCACGACGATCCGGTGGCCGTGCTGGAGAGCATGAAGATGGAGTCCACCGTGCTCTCGCCGTTCGCCGGCGTCGTGGCCGAGGTTGCGATCGCGGCCAACGCCCAGGTGGGGGCGGGTGCGCCGCTGCTACGCATCCGCGAGTCGCCCGGGAGCGGCGACCCGACCGGGCCGCCGCTCGACTTTGCCGCGTTTGCCCAGGATGGCGGCCCGCAGGACGGCTGCCTGCCGGTCTACCACGCCCTGCGCAGCTACCTGCTCGGCTACGACCTGCCGCCGCGCACGTTCCGCCGGGTGCTGGCGCAGCAGCGGCGGCTCGCCGCCGGCGCGGTCGCCGACGAGCGGCAACAGGGCTGCGAGGACGAACTGCTGGACCTGTTCGCCGAGGTGGCCGGGCTGTACCGGGCGCAACCGGAACCCGACCTCAGCGACCTGGAGGGCGGCAGCCCGCAGGAGTACCTGCTGTCCTACCTGCAGTGGCTGGACCCCGAACGGGCCGGGCTGCCGGAGCCGTTCCGGCGGCGGCTGGCGGCGGCGCTGGCCCACTACGGCGTGGACGACCTGCGGCGCTCACCGCGGCTGGAGTCGGCGGTCGTGTGGATGTTCCGCTCGTTTCGCCGGGTGGCCGAGCTCGTCCCGGTGATCACCGCGATCCTGCAGCGCCGGCTGCGCAACGTGGTCCCGCTCGACCCGGACAGCCACCGCGACCTGCGGGCCCGGCTCGACCGGCTGGCCGCCGCCACCCAGATCCGGTACCCGCTGGTCGCCGACCTCGCCCGGGACCTGGCGTTTCGCCAGCTCGACGAGCCGGTGCTGGAACGGCGGGTCGCCGCGATCTACGCCGAGATGGACGGCCACCTCGCCGCGCTGGCCAGGGACCCGGGGCGGCCCGACTTCGCAGACCTGGTCGACCGGCTCGTCCGCTGCCCGCAGCCCATGCGGCCCATGCTGCTGCGCTGGTGGCGAGCCGCCGGCGGCGACCACCCGGGGCTGCGGGAGGCGTTGCTGGAGACGCACGTGCGGCGCTACTACCGGACCTGCGAGCTGGAACCGTTGCGGTTCGAGCGGCCGGCCGGGCGGCCGCTGGCCTCGGTGGGCTTCCGGCTCGGCGGGCAGGACCACCACCTCGTCGCCGGCTACGCGCCGCTGCTCGAGCTGCCCGCGCTCGCCACGGAGGTCGCCGCCGCCCTGGTCGGCGTCCCCGCCGAACGACCGGTCGTGGTCGACCTGGTGACCTGGCGCGACGGCGAGACCCCGGGCCACGACCAGATGGCCGCACAGCTGGCCGAACTCGTCGCCGGCTGCGATTTCGGCCGGGTGCCGCAGCGCCTCGACATCACCGTCACCAGCCTCGCCGGCGAGTCCGCCGAGCATGCCCGAACCCAGCACTTCACCTTCCGGCCCCCGGCGCCGGGAACGGCCGGACCCGCGCTCGCGGAGGACCGTGTCTACCGCAACCTGCACCCGATGCTCGCCGAGCGGATCGAGCTGTGGCGGCTGGCCAACTTCTCGCTGGAGCGCCTGCTGTCGCCCGAGGACGTCTTCCTGCTCCGCGGGGTCGCCAGGGACAACCCGAAGGACGTGCGGCTGTTCGCGATCGCCGAGGTGCACGACCTGACCCCGGCCCTGGACCCCACCGGAAAGATCGTCGGCTACCCGGCCATGGAGCGCATCGGGCTGGTGGCGCTCGCCGCCATGCGCGACGCGCTGGCCGCGCTGCCCGTCAGGGAGCGGCCGCAGGCCAACCGGCTGGTGCTGACCGTGCGGCCACCGTGGGTGGTGCCCAGGCGCACGTGGTCCATGTTCGCCCGGCGATGGGCCGCCCTGGCAAGCGGCGCCGGCCTGCAGAAGGCCGTAGTGCGGGTGCAGCTGCCAACCGGTCCGGACGGGGCGCTGCGCAACGCCGTGCTGCACGCCGAGCGGCTCGGCGAGGAGGGCGTGACGGTCCGGGTGCGGCCGCCCGAGGACCGGCCGATCCGCCCCCTCACCGACTACCGCCAGCGGGTGCTGCGTGCCCAGCGGTTCGGCGTGCCGTACCCCTACGAGCTGATCAAGATGCTGTGCCCGCAGCCGGGATCGACCTCCGACCTGCCGCCCGGCCGGTTCACCGAGCACGACCTGGACCCGCTCGGCCGGCTGGTGCCGGTGGAGCGCCCGTTCGGCCAGAACAGTGCCAACGTCGTGGTCGGGCTGATCACCAACGAGACCGCGAAGGTGCCGGAGGGCATGACCCGGGTCGTGATCGCCGGCGATCCCACCCGGGGGCTCGGCTCGCTCGCCGAACCCGAGTGCCGGCGCATCATCGGCGCGCTCGACCTGGCGGAGGCGCAGCGGCTGCCGCTGGAGTGGTTCGCGCTGTCCTCGGGCGCGCGGATCGCGATGGACTCCGGCACCGAGAACATGGACTGGATCGGCGCCGTGCTGCGCCGGATCATCGAGTTCACCCAGGCCGGCGGCGAGATCAACATCGTGGTGACCGGCATCAACGTCGGTGCCCAGCCGTATTGGAACGCCGAGGCCACGATGCTCATGCACACCCGGGGCATCCTCGTGATGACCCCGGAGAGCGCGATGGTGCTCACCGGCAAGCAGGCGCTGGACTTCTCCGGCGGGGTGTCCGCGGAGGACAACCTCGGCATCGGC
>DASSUA010000230.1:0-3031 GCA_035707525.1 Pseudonocardiaceae bacterium | reverse complement strand
CTCGGCGCGCTCCACGTCCACCTTCAACAGGTCGACCCGGTCGACGGCGTACGAACTGATCAGCTGCGACAGCGTCGTGAGCTGGCAGTCGAAGCGCTCGCTGCGGTACCGCCTGGCCAGAAACTCCTCGACGTCCTCCACGCCGCCGACGTCACCGCCGTCGCGCCGGGTGCCGAGCAGGGCGGCGGCCCGCCGCCGGTCGGTCTCCGGGTCGGCGTACCGGCCGGACAGCCCGATCAGCTCCGGATAGTGCGTGAACGCGGCCGTGCCCGGCTCGGCGGCGAGCCCGGACCGGACCAGCGTGGCGTCGATTCCGTTGGCGCGCACGGTCCGGCGCAGCCGCTCGAACGTCGGCGGGATGGGCTCGACCGCGATCACCCGGCCCGGCCGGCACCGGCGGTGTACGAACAGGGTGAAGGCGCCGACGTTGGCGCCGGCGTCGATGACGTTGGCGCCGTCCCACAGCCGCAGGAACCCGTCCAGGTACTCCTCGTCGAGGAAGATCTCCCGGTACAGCTCGGCGGCGCTTCGCCGGTCGGGGACGGCGAGCACCCCGCCCGACGGCAGGGCCACCAGCTCGGGGTCGCCGTCCGTGATGGCCGGGTTGCCGCGCAGCCGGACGTAACCGACCAGGTGGGCGCGGTCGGTGCCGGGCGCGGCCACGCACACCACCGCCCGATCGACCGCCGGATCGGCCTCGAGGTGCGCCTCGATCTCCCCGAGCTCGACCCGGTGACCGCGAAGCTTCACCTGGTCGTCCAGGCGGCCCCGGAACTCCAGCGTGCCGTCCGCGCGCAGCACAGCGAGGTCTCCGGTGCGGTAGAGGCGCCCGCCGGGCGGGCCGAACGGGTCCGGCACGAAGCGCTCCGCGGTCAGCGCCGGCCGCCGCCAGTAGCCGCGCGCGACCCCGGCACCGCCGATCAGGACCTCACCGGGCACCCCGATCGGCACCGGCTGGCCGCGCGGGTCCACCAGGTACACGCGGGTGTTGGCCACCGGAGCGCCGAGCGGCGGCGAATCCTCGCCGGCCACGTGCTGCACGGTCGACCAGATGGTGGTCTCGGTCGGCCCGTACATGTTGAGCAGCCGGCCCGGCAGCGCCGGTTCGAGCCGGGCGGCGAGAGCGGCGCCGAAGGCTTCGCCGCCGACGACGAGCTGCCGCAGACCGGCGAGCGCCGACAGCCCGCTGTCGGTGCCGGCCAGCGCCGTGGCGAGCGACGGCGTGCACTGCAGGTGCGTGACGCCGTGCCGGCGCAGCTGGGCGGCGACCGAATCGTCACCGCCATCGCCACCACCACCACCACCACCACCGCCACCGCCACTGCTGTTGTTGCGGCGCAGCGTGTCCAGCTGCGGCAGCGAGGCGAGCACGAGCTCGGGGTCGATGCCGAAATCGACCAGGCAGGCGATCTCGTCGACGCCGGCGGCCACGATGCGCTCCACCATGGGCTGGCACGACCGCGGCGAGCCGAACAGGCCCGCCCGGTCGAAGTACCGGTCGTAGAACAGGCGCAGCAGCGCGTCGAGCTCGTCACGCGGCAGCGTCTCCAGGTCCAGCGGTGTGTCAAGCAGGTTCTTGATCAGGCCGAGCGAGCTGCGCAGGTAGGCCACGAACGGTTCCCGCGCGCGCTCGCGCACCACGTCGGGGTCGCTGTCGACGTGGGTGTGCACCATGAGCGCCACCCGCCCACGCCCATGGTGGCCGGCGGCGGCGCGGGCGCCGCGGTAGCGGCGGATCTTCCCGGCCAGCTCGTCCAGGTCCTGACCGAGCAGGTGGGTGAGCAGGTCCGCACCCATCGCGCCGGCCGCCTCGAAGGTGGCCGGATCGCCGGCCGAGGTCAGCCACACCGGCAGCTCCGGCCGCACCGGACGCGGGTGGGTCCGCACCTCGATGTGCCGGCCGGCGCCGTTGACCCGCTTGACGGTCTCACCGCGCCACAGCGCGCGGACCGTCTCGATGCCCTCGGTCATGATCCGCTTGCGGTCGGCGTGGTTGTCCGGCGCGAGCACGAAGTCGTCGGCGAGCCAGCCGGACGCGAACGACACCTCGGCCCGGCCGCCGGAGAGCCCGTCGACGACCGCCCACTCCTCGGCCACCCGCAGCGGATCCTGCAGCGGCAGCACCACGCTGCCGGCCCGCACCGCGATCCGGTCGGTCACCGCGGCGACGGCCGCCCCGGTGACGGCCGGGTTGGGGTAAGGACCGCCGAACGGGTGGAAGTGCCGCTCGGGGGTCCACACCGCGGCGAAGCCGTGCTGGTCGGCGTACCTGGCGCCGTCCAGGAGCAGCCGGTAGCGCCCGGCCGCGCCGGCGTCGAGCTCCGGCGAGCCGCCGGTGTCCGAGCTGGCGAAGTAGAACAGGCTGAAGTCCACGGGTGCGGTCGCCGGCGCGGCCCGCAGGTCCTCGCGCACCACTACGGTCACCCCGCGGGCCAGCGTCCACAGCAGCTCGAGCGCCGCGATGTCGAACGAGACGCTGGTCGTGGCCAGCCACACCGAACCCGGCCCGGCCGTGATGTGCCCGTCCATGGCGTGCACGAAGTTGGTGAGCGCGCCGTGCGGCACCGCGACGCCCTTCGGGGTGCCGGTCGACCCGGACGTGTAGATGAGGTAGGCCGGGCTGCCGGCCGGCACCCGCACGCCCAGGTCGTCGTCGGGCAGCCCGCCGAGCTCGAGCCCGTCCAGGCCGGTGAGGACGACCTGCGCGCCGGAGTCGGCGAGCATGAACGCGCGCCGGGTCTCGGGATACGACGGGTCCACCGGCAGGTACGCGCCGCCCGCCTTCAGCACGGCCAGCAGCGCGACGGGCAGCTCGGCCGTGCGCGGCATGGCGATCGCGACCGGCGTCTCGGCGCCGACGCCGTGCCGCACCAGGTGTCGCGCCAGCCGGTTGGCCCGCCGGTTGAGCTCCGCGTAGGTGAGCTCCTGGCGCCCGTCGACGACGGCCCGCGCGTGCGGGGTCCGCCGGGCCTGCTCCTCGATCAGTTCGTGCACGGGCCGCCCGCGCGGGTGGTCGCGGCCGGTGTCGTTG
>DASSUA010000229.1:0-4586 GCA_035707525.1 Pseudonocardiaceae bacterium | reverse complement strand
GACGACGCTGCCGTCGGCCAGCAGCGCCCGAGCGATCGCCGGGCGCTGCTGTGACGTGTTCGAGGTTTGGATGGTCATGGTCGTCTCGGCTGTCGTTACGGCTGCAGTCGGGCCAGCGCCGCGTCGAGCAGCACCCGCCGCTCGGCGGAGCCGATCGCGGCCCTCGCCGCCGGCACCGCGTCGACATTGACCGAGATCGAGGTGATGCCCTGACGGACCAGGAACTCGGCGAACCCGGGGTGGTTGGAGGGCGCCTGGCCGCACAGCGACGAGGTGATCCCGGCCTTGCGGGCCGCCGCGATGATCCTGGCGATCGCGTCGAGTACCGCAGGGTCACGCTCGTCGAACAGCGGCGAGCACACCTGCGAGTCGCGGTCGACGCCGAGGACCAGCTGGGTCAGGTCGTTGCTGCCGATCGAGACCCCGTCGATGCCCAGCCCGACGTACTCGGGCAGCCAGTACAGGATCGACGGCACCTCCGCCATCACCCACTTGTGCATCCCGCGCTGGCGGCCCAGCGGGCTGGCCGCGACGGCCTCCAGGCACGCCTCCAGCTCCCACCGGGTGCGCACGAACGGGATCATCAGGTGCAGGTTCGGCGTCTCCTCGCGGACCCTGGCCAGGGCGGTCAGTTCGAGGGAGAACATCTCGGCGTCCTGCACGTAGCGGTAGCAGCCCCGGAACCCGATCATCGGGTTCGACTCCTCGGGCTCGAAGTCGGCGCCGCCGGTGAGGTTGCGGAACTCGTTGGTGCGAAAGTCGGTCGTCCGGTAGATGACCGGCCTCGGCGCGAACGGCCTGGTGATCTCCAGCAGCGCGGCGGACATCGCGTCGACGAACTCGGCCTGCCGGCCCTGCGCGATCAGCATGCGCGGGTGCGCCCCGCCGAGCGCCTCGGTGATCATGAACTCGGCCCGCAGCAGCCCGACGCCGTCGACCGGCAGGGCGGCCGCGCGGCCGGCGACCTCCGGCATCGCCAGGTTCACGTACAGCCTGGTGGCCAGCGTCTCCGGGGCGGCGAACCCGGCGGGTGCGGGCTCGGTCACCGTGGCGGTGGCCGCCGGCTGCTCGGTGACACCGCGGTGGATCTTGCCGGCGCCGCCGTCGACGGTGACCAGCTCACCGTCGATCAGCCGGGTGGTGGCGTCCCTGGTGCCGACCACGCACGGCACGCCGAGCTCCCTGGCCACGATCGCGGCGTGGCACGTCATCCCGCCACCGTCGGTGACCAGCGCGGCCGCCCGCCGGATGGTGGGCACCCAGTCCGGGTTGGTCATCTCGGCGACCAGGATCTCGCCGTCGCGCAGCCGCGCGCCCTCGACCGGCGAGTGCAGCACGCGCACCCGGCCGGTCACGATGCCCGGCGAGGCGTTGAGCCCGGACAGCGTCTCCTGCGGCGCGGTCGGCTCGCTGCGGATGGTAGTGATCGGCCGCGACTGCAGCACGAAGAACTCGCCGCCCTCGATCGCCCACTCGACATCCTGCGGCGCGCCGTAGTGTTCCTCGACGCGCACCATGAGCGCGGTCAGCGCGGCGAGCTCGGCATCGTCGAGCACGCGGCGGTCGGCGTCGACGTCGTCGAGTTCGACGTGCTCGTCGGCGTCCTTGGCGCCACGGATGATCTTGTGCGTCTGGTGGCCGATCCGCACCCGCAGCGGCACGCCGGTGTCCTTGGCGACCACGTACGTGTCGGGCTCGACGGCGCCGCTCACGACGACCTCGCCGAGGCCGAGGGCGGCCTCCAGCACGACGTTGGCGCCGTCCCCGGTGACCGGGTCGGCGGTGAAGCAGACGCCGGAACGCTCGGAGTTGACCATCCGCTGGACCACGACGGCCATCGCCGGCTCCTCGGTCAGGCCCTGGGCCGCGCGGTAGAACACGACCCGCTGCCCGTACAGCGAGACCCAGCAGTCGAGCACGCGCTCGACCAGGTCCTCGCCGCCGCGGATGTTGGTGAACGTCTCGTTCATGCCGGCGAACGACGTCTCGGCGCCGTCCTCGGCGGTCGCCGACGACCGGACGGCGACGCTCGTCTCGGGGCCGAGCCGCTCGTAGGCGGTGAGGATCGCCTCGCGCACCTCGCGCGCGACGCCGGCCTTGCGGACCAGGGACTGCAGGATGTCGCAGTGCTCGGCGAGGCTGGCCGGGTCGTCCGCGGTGGCCAGCGCCTCCGCGGTCGCCTGTCTGATCTCGGCCCGCACCTGCGCGTCGTCCAGCGACGCCAGGTAGCCGGCGGCGGTGATGACGAAGCCCGGCGGCACCGGCAGTCCGGCGCCGGTCAACTCGCCAAGGTTGGCCCCCTTGCCGCCGGCCTCGCCGACGTCGGCGCGGGAAAGCTGGTCGAACCAGCGGACGTAGTAAGTCATGTCGGGAACCTCCTGCGCCGGGTCGTGCGCGCATCGCGGCTGCGTTGTCCTTCGTTCACCGCGCCGCCGGGCTCAGCAGCCGGTTTGCCTGGCGGCGCGGCACCTTCAGCCTGTCCTGCGTGGCCGGTCCCGCTGGAGGGCATCTGTTCGCGACCAACCCGGGTCCTTGGTCCCCGACCTGCGGCCCGCAGGGCCTTGTCGGCGGTGTCGGCGGCGAGCACGACCGGCACGACGGCGGCGGCCAGCAGCCAGCCCAGCCAGCCCGGCCAGCCGCCGCCCAGCAGTTGCGGCAGCGGCGGGACGGTCAGGAACACCAGCAGCATCGCGGCCTCGGAGGCCAGCGCGTAGCCGAGCAGCGGGTTACCGGCGAAGCCGATCCGGCCGACCCACGCGGTCTGGCTGCGGCAGGCCAGCGTGTTGGCGAGCTGGCCGAGGACGATCGTGGCGAACGCGGTACCGGACGCGGTCGCCAGCAACCCGGCCGGCGGGGACCGGCCGATCGTCCAACCGCCCACGACCAGCACGGCCAGGAAGGCCAGCATCGAGGTCACCGCCTCGGCGGGCCCGAGCACGCCGAACGCCCGGCGCAGCACGGCGCCGTCCAGCAGCGGCCCCTTCCTGGTCGGGCCGCGCATCGTGCGGTCGCTGGGCGGCTCGGCGCCGAGCGCGAGCGCCGGCAGCAGGTCGGTGCCGATGTCCAGGGCCAGCACCTGCAGGACCGTGATGGCCAGCGGGATCGAGCCACCCGAGAGCGCCCAGACCACGAACGGCGTCAGCTCGGCCACGTTGTCGGTCAGGTGATAGGTCAGGAACCGGCGGATGTTGGCCGAGGTGGCGCGGCCAAGCTCGATCGCCCCCACGATCGTGCCGAAGTGGTCGTCGAGCAGCACCAGGTCGGCCGCCTCCCTGGCCACGTCGGTGCCGGAGGCGCCCATCGCGATCCCGATGTCGGCCGCCCGCAGCGCCGGCCCGTCGTTGACCCCGTCGCCGGTCATCGCGACCACGTGACCGCGCCGCTGCAGAGCCTGGGCGATCCGCAGCTTGTCCTCCGGGGTGACCCTCGCCACCACGACACCGTCGCGGTCGAGCAGCGCCCCGAGCGCGTCGGGCTCCGCCGGAAGGTCGCTACCCTGCACCACCAGCCGGTCCGGCCCGAGCAGCCCGACCTGCTCGGCGATCGCCGCCGCCGTCCGCGGGTGGTCGCCGGTGACCATGGCGAGCCTGATGCCGGCCGCGCGGCAGCGCCCGATCGCCTCGGCGACGTCGTCGCGCGGCGGGTCCTGCAACCCGACCAGCCCGAGCAGCCGCAGGTCGCGCTCGGCGCCGGCACCCGCCGAGGTGTCGACGGCAGCACCGTGCGCGACGGCCAGCACGCGCAGCCCCTGGTCGGTGAGGTCGGCGACGGCGGCGCCGGCGCCGGCGGGAACGTCGCGGCAGCGCGGCAGCACGGCCTCCGCCCCGCCCAGCACGTGCAGCCCGCCGGCGTCCAGCACGGAGGAACGGCGGCGCTGCGGGTCGAACGGGTTGCGGGCCAGCGGCGCCGGCGCCGGTCCCACCCCGGCCCGGCCGGCCAGCACGTGCAGGGCGACCTCCATGGGGTCACCGATCGGGCGCCACCGCCCGCCGTCGCGGACGGCGCGGGCATCCGGCGCGCACCGGGCGGCGCTGTCGGCCAGCGCGGCGACCTGCCGGCACACCGGCGGCCCGGCGCGCACCGCGCCGGCCGGGTCGTAGCCGGCGCCCTCGACCACCGCCGCACCGGCCGGGGTCCACACCCGGACCACGGACATCTCGTTGCGGGTCAGCGTCCCGGTCTTGTCGGTGCACACGAACGTGGTCGCGCCGAGCGTCTCGACCGCCTCGAGCCGGCGGACCAGCGCATGCCGCCGCGCCATCCGCTGCGCCGCCCGCGACAGCGACAGCGTCACGGTCGGCAGCAGCCCCTCCGGGACCAGCGCGACCGTCACGCCGATCGCGAACAGGAAGGCCGCCGTGGCCGCCGTGCCCAGCAGCAACGCGACGCCGAAGAACACAACGCCGACGGCGATCGCCAGCACCGCCACCACGGTCACGATCCGGTGCAGCTGGGTGGCCAGCGGGCTGCGGGGCCGGCGCGCGTTGCCGGTCACCGCCGCGATGCCGGCCAGGCGGGTGCCGGCCCCGATGGCCACGACGACGGCGGTGCCCGCGCCCTTGACGACGAACGTGCCGGCGTAGAGC
>DASSUA010000228.1:0-2917 GCA_035707525.1 Pseudonocardiaceae bacterium | reverse complement strand
CGCTGGTGCGCAGCACCAGCGACACCCCGGTGATCGACAGCGTCACGTGCAGCACCCCTGCGCTGATCATGCCCGCGGCGGCGACCAGCGCAGGGGCGCGCCTGGCGTGGCGCAGCACCAGCCGGGTCACCAGCGCCGTGTCCGGGCCGGGCACCGTGACCACCGCCAGGGAACTGGCCAGGAACAGCCAGCTGATCATGCTGGCGGCGGGATCCGGCGCACGAGCAGGGGCTCGGTCACGCCGGCACTCCCGCGCGGTCGCCGGTCACGACGAGCTCCGCCTCGATGCGGCGTACCCGCTGGTAGTCGGCCATCAGCTGGTCCCGGTCCGGGTGCGCGAGCACGACGAACCCGAGGGCGAGCGTGTTGAGCAGGTCCTTGGTCCGTTCGATCCGGCTTCCGTTGCGCACTCCGATCGAGCTGTGGTTGTGGCTGGGCAGTTCCCGAACCGCGTCGAGCACTTCGGCGTTGCGGACCGTCCCCGCCGACCGGCCGATGAGGAACACCACCATCAGGTGCTGGTGCAGCGTGTAGCTCACCGGTATCGGGCCCTGCCGGGCGAAGAACCGGACGGCCCGGTCGACCTGGCTGTCCCCGGTGGCGACCCGGCAGAACATGGGCTGGCCGCCACCGTGCGGGCGGGCGTTCAGCTCGATCAGCCGCGGGCCGTCCGGAGTCTGCATCAGCTCCACGTGGGTCGCGCCGTACCGCATCCCGACCGCGTCGAGGACGGCACCGGTGTAGCCGACGAGGTCCGGCACCACCGGGTCGTCCGGCCGCAGCCACTCCATGCTGTCGTACACGGCCATGTGCGGGCCGTTGTCGATCTTGCGGTACTCGCACACGTCGGTCACGGTGTGCACGCCCGCGTGGCTGAAGGTGTCCACGACGTACTCGGTGCCGGTGAGGTACTCCTGCACGAGCATGGTCTCGTTGATCACGTCCCACTGGTTGGGGTGGCCGAGCTGGGCGTCGAACACCGAGCGCCAGCCGCGCCCGCCGGGTACCCGCGTCACGCCGTCGGTGCTCGCGCTCTTGGGCGGCTTGATCACCAGGTCGCGGTCCGCCAGGCCCTCGCGCTCGATCCAGTCGGCGACCTCCCCGGCGTCCGCGGTGCAGATCTGGCGGATCACCGGCAACCCGGCCGCGGCGACCGCGCGGGCCATCTCGCCCTTGTGCCGGCGGGCCTCGATGAGCTCGGGCACGTTGGCGACGTCCTCGACGACCGCCGCGGCCAGCCGGTCGGCGAGCTCCACCCCGGTCTCGGTACCCGGCAGCACGCACCGTGGAGCGAGCTCGCGCAGCCGGTCGACGACCGGCGCCAGTTCGCCGTCGTACGGGATGACCTCCGGGAAGTCCTGCGGCCGGTAGGAGGCCCGGTACACCGCGGGCACCTCCGGCCGGGAGATCACCGCGACGACCGGGACGCCGGCCTCCTTGAACGTCGGGGCGTAGAACACCCCGGAGGAGTACGGATCGACGATGACCGCCGGCCCCGCCGGGTTACTGCACGTCATCGGAGCGCGTCCACCCGGTCGGCCAGTGCCGCGGCCTTGGCGCAGTACCGCCGCCAGGCGTCGGCGACGGCCGGCGACAGTGCCCTGGCACGCACGGCCGAGTGCACCAGCCCCGGCTCGACGACGAGCTCGACCTCGGTGCCGTTCTCGCGCAGGTGCTCGGCGTAGGTCTTCGAGTCGACGAGCAGCGAGTCCAGCTCCGCGCCCATGATGTAGGCCGGCGGGAGGCCGTGGAACTTGCCGCTCACCAGCGGCGAGACGTAGGGGTGGGCGGCCTGTTCGACCTGCGGGCAGTAGCAGGTCGTGTAGTACTCCATCTCGCCGCCGGTCAGCAGCGGCGCGTCCTCGCCGCCGTGCCGCCACCTGGTGAAGTCGAGCACCGGGCTGATCAGCGCCTGGCCGCGGATGGCGGGGCCGCCACGGTCGCGGGTCATCATCGACAGCACCACCGACATGTTGGCGCCCGAGCTTTCGCCTCCCACGACGATCCGGTCGGCGTCGATGCCGAACCGGCCGGCCTGCGCCACGATCCCGCACAGCGCGCCGTAACAGTCCTCGAGGCCGGCCGGGAACGGGTGCTCGGGAGCCATCCGGAAATCGAGGGCGAAGCACACCATCCCGGTGTTCGCGGCCGCCTCGGACACCACCGCGTTGTGGGTCTCCAACGACCCGACGACGAAGCCGCCACCGCGGATGTAGAGCAGCGCGCCCCGGCCGGTGATCCGCTCCGGCCGGTACCTGCGGACCTTCAGGGTCCGGCCGTCCGGACCGCTCACGGTCTCGTCGCTGACCGTCACACCGGGGGCGACCTGGTACGGGAACTCGACGGTGAGCCCGTGGTACATGCGGCGCTGCTCGTCCAGCGGTGCGTGGTAGAAGTCCGGTGGCATGGCGGCGTTGCTGCGGTCGACGAACTCCTGGATGCCGGGCGCGTAGGGCATGGGTTTCCTCCGTGTGTTTTATGGTTTGCGCGGGCCGCCCCGCGGGGCGAGCAGCGCGGAACGGATGCCTCGGCGGACGAGGACGGGCAGGCACAGCGCGGTGCCGATGCCACCGACCCAGACGGCGGCGCTCAGGCCGGCGACGGTGATCGTCACCGACGCCAGCACGCTGCCGACCGGGATCATCCCCCAGATCAGGAAGCGCTGGACCGAGTTGACCCGGCCCAGGATCGCCGGCGGTGCGGCGGTCTGGCGCAGGGTGAGCGCCGTCGGCCCGAAGATCCCCTCACCGACGCAGTGCACGACGCTGCCGGCGACGAGGCCAACCACCCAGCCGGCGCTGCCGGCGACCGGCATCAGCACCAGGCCGGTGACCGACACCACCGCGCCGAACACCAGCGTCCGCGGAATGCCGAGCAGCTCGATCACGCGGCCGGACAGCAGGTTGCCCACCGGGTA
>DASSUA010000227.1:0-7953 GCA_035707525.1 Pseudonocardiaceae bacterium | reverse complement strand
CAGCCGGGGTTCCTGTTCGTCCCGTTCGGCCTGTACGCGGCCGACCAGGTGGTCCGGCCCCGGCGGCGCTACATCCCGGACGGCGTCGACCTGATCTACGGCGAGGTGGACCGGGTCGACGCGGACGGCAACGAGGTGCTGCTGACCGACGGTCGCCGGCTGCCCTACGACTACCTGGTGATCGCCACCGGCGTCGAGCCGCGGCCGGACCAGACGCCGGGGCTGCTCGACGGCGGCGAGTGGCGCAAGTCGATCTTCGACTTCTACACCCACGACGGCGCGGTCGCGCTGGCCGGTGCGTTGCGGTCGTTCGAGCGTGGCCGGCTGGTCGTGCACATCGTCGAGATGCCCATCAAGTGCCCGGTGGCGCCGCTGGAGTTCGCGTTCCTGGCCGACGCCCACTTCCGGGGCCGGGGCCTGCGGGACCGGGTCGAGCTGGTGTACGCGACGCCACTGCCGGGGGCGTTCACCAAACCGATCGCGTCGGCGCGGCTCGGCTCGATGCTGTCCGAGCGAAAGATCGCCCTTGAGCCGGACTTCCTGGTCGAGCGGGTGGACGGGCGCACGCTGGTGTCCTACGACGAGCGCGAGATCGACTTCGACCTGCTGGTCACCGTGCCGCTGAACATGGGCGCCGACTACGTCGCCCGCTCGGGGCTCGGCGACGAGCTCAACCTCGTGCCCGTCGACCGGCACACGCTGCTGGCCAGGGCGTACCCGAACATCTTCGCGCTCGGCGACGCCAACGACATCCCGGCGTCGAAGGCCGGGTCGGTCGCCCACTTCTCGGTCGAGCTGTTCGCCGACAACTTCGTACGCTACATCCGCGGCGAGCCGATGACCGAGCTGTTCGACGGCCACGCCAACTGCTTCGTCGAGTCCGGCGACGGCAAGGGGCTGCTGATCGACTTCAACTACGACACGCAGCCGCTACCAGGCACGTACCCGCTGCCCGGTGTCGGACCGTTCAGCCTGCTCAAGGAGACCCGGCTCAACCACGGCGGCAAGCTCGCCTTCCGGTGGCTGTACTGGAACGTGCTGCTGCCCGGGCGGCGCCTGCCGTTGCCGGCGCGGATGTCAATGGCCGGCAAGCACACCGAGGAGTGATCAGCAATGCCTGTGACGAAGATCGCGGGTCGCGACATCCACGTCGACGACGAGGGCTTCATGACCGCCTACGACGAGTGGGACGAGGACCTGGCCAGGCAACTGGCCGCGCACATCGGCATCGAACTGGGCGACACCCACTGGAAGGCCATCCGGTTCCTGCGTTCCGACTACCTCAGCCAGGGCGAGACCGCCACGATCCGCCGGGTGGCCGTCGTCGGCGGCGTTCCCACCAAGGAACTGTTCACGCTGTTCCCCAAGAAACCGGCCAAGAAGATGGCCTACATCGCCGGTCTGCCCAAACCGCACGGCTGCGTGTAGGAAAGAGGACTCACGATGACCACCGCCACCGAAACCGCGCCGGCGATCGTGCCGAACTTCGACGATGACGCCGACACCGGCCGCAAACTCGCCATCATCTGCTCCAAGGGCAACCTCGACATGGCCTACCCGGGCCTCGTGCTGGCCAATGCCGCCCTCGGCGAGGGCGTCGAAACCCACCTGTTCTTCACCTTCTGGGGTTTCGACATCATCACCAAGTCACGAATGCACGATCTGAAGTTCACGCTGCTGGGCAACACCGCCACGCACATGCCGCAGGGCCTGGGTGGCCTGCCCGGGATGACCACAATGGCCACCCACATGATGAAGAAGCAGATCGCCGAGATCGGGGTGCCCGAGGTACCGGAGTTCCTGGACCAGATCGTGGCCTCGGGCGGCCACCTGTGGGCCTGCCGGATGTCGGCCGACATGATGCATCTGACCGAGGACGACCTCTACGAGCCCGTCGAGGGCATCATCAGCGCCGCCGATTTCATCGAAAAGACGGAGGGCGCCCAGCTGCTGTTCATCTGAGTTTGGGTGTGAGACCGATGACCGCTGCAACCAGCAAGACAACCACCACCGGGGCGGCTGTCGACCTGGACGTCGAGCACATCGACGGTGAGGCCTACGAGATCCACGTGCGCGGGCATCGCGTACTGGTGGACCAGCCGACCGCCGACCGCGGTGCGGACCGGGCTCCGACGCCGACGGAGCTGTTCGTCGGCTCGCTCGCCGCCTGCGTCGCCTTCTACGCCGGGCGCTACCTCACCCGCCACGGCTTCAGCCGCGACGGGCTGCGCGTGCGCACCCGGTTCGAGATGGCCACCGACCGGCCGGCGCGGGTCGCGGCGATTCGAATGACGCTGCGGCTACCCGCCGGTTTCCCCGCCGATCGCGTCCGGCCGCTGTTGGCGGTCGCGTCGCACTGCACGGTGCACAACAGCATCACGACCGCTCCGGAGATCACGATCGGCACCGAGTGATCCGCCGTGCACGGCGCAACTGCCAGTGCCCGACGCCCAGCGGGCGGCGGCTCCCCCGCAGATCATTACTCAATGTAACCATTGCCGATCACTGGTCGCTTGGCGTAACCAGCAGGACCGGCAGACGCACGGCACTTTTCTTTTGCTCTGAGAGCCAGCTGGCATCGCCCGTTTCCGCACGTCGCTGACAGGGAGCCCAGGTCAGCGGCGCAGGCCAGCTGGCTCTCAGAGCAAGGGGACCGGCGAAGATCATTTTCCCGAGCGAGGGCGTCACCCATGGTCACCGAACCTTGATCAACAACTACTTGGAGTGCCCCGGGCGTCCGCAGAGGTGGACCACGATTACCGCGCCAACGTTGCGTGC
Organism: Pseudonocardiaceae bacterium; assembly: GCA_035707525.1. Taxonomy (GTDB): domain Bacteria; phylum Actinomycetota; class Actinomycetes; order Mycobacteriales; family Pseudonocardiaceae; genus DASSUA01. The sequence continues at coordinate 5,175 of DASSUA010000227.1, read as the reverse complement.
CCCGGCCTCAGCCCGTCCACCAGCACCAACAGGGTGAACCCACCGGGCACCCGCGCGCCCACAGTGCATGGTCACCTCACCGTGTCAGCGATCGTGACCGATCCCGGGACCGGCCGCGCCCGTCCCGCCCCGGCGGTGTCCGCAGGGATGACCACGGGTCATTACACCGGCACGTTGCGGTGATCCCGGAGGTCGGAGCGGCTCATGATCACCGTTTCGGTGCCGTGAGCCGCGCTGAGCGCGGTTGGTGGCACCGAAACGACGATCATGAGGCGGCAGCGACCGCCATCGGCCGTCCCTGCCGCCCACCCGAACCCGGCTGTTCGCCTCCGCGGCCTGCGGGAACGGCCGCCACCAAGATCGGCTCCTAGATCGGCGGGCCGACCGACTCGATGTTGGCGATCGCGAAATCGCGCTGCGCGTCCCGCAGGCGGCACCACGAGTCGAGCCACCGGCCGTAGATCTGCCGTGGCTGGATCTGCCGGATCGTTCGCGAGCCGTTCTTGTCCCGGTATTCGATCCGGACATCCTGCTCGTGATCGATGGCGTGGCCGAGCAGCCGCAGCTCGGCGTCGTCGAGCTGGGCCCCGAGCCTCGCGAGCAGCTCGACGGTCGCCGAGCCGGCGTCGGGCGAGTAACCGGCGTCCGAGGCCGAACGCAACCGCCTGGCCAGCTCGAGCGCGGTCAACCGCGGCGGACCAACCGGAGTGAGGCGCGCGGGGCCGGCCGCCCGCTGCTCCTCGCGCGTCTCGACGATCACCACGCCAAGCGCGTCCTCGGCAACCGGGCACAGCCCGGCGGAGCGCAGCCTGGCCAGCACCTCGTCCAGTTCGAACGGGCTCGACAGGACCGTCGGAGCGAGCTGGGCCAGGTGCAGCGACTGCAGCGAGCGGGTGTGCAGCAGCTCGGCGACCGTCGCCTCGTCCGCCAGCACGCACGAGCGCATCCCGCGCACCCGGACCGCGCCGTGCCGGCGGGCCACATCGGCCACCAGGTACTCCAGCGGCTGCGGCAGTGGCCGGTCGGACATCGCGGCCAGCTCCGAGAGCAGCCCGCTCGCCGTCCACCCGGCGTCGAGCGCGCCGCGAACGCTCGTCGGCGTGAACCGCCACACGGCCGCCGTGCCGGCGGTCTCCTTGACCGCCGCCGCCGACAGCAGGTTCGACACCGCGAGACTCGGCTGCCCGGACACCACCGCCGTCAGATCGGACTGGACGATCACGGTGCACGGGTTCGCCGGCAGCAGGTCGGCGGCCCGCTGAGCCAGCTCGTCCAGCCCCTCCGGGCCGCCGTCGCCGAGCGCGACGAGGTGCCGGCCGCATTCGGTGAGCCGGTCGGCGGCGACCACACCGAGCAGCTCCGCCTCCCGGATCGCCGCCGCGACCTTGTCCTTGCGCGCGCCGTCCTCATAACCGTGAAGCGGGAAGAACCAGTCGATCTGCTCGGCCGTCGCGGCCACCGACTCCCCGTCGGCCACCGCCGCCAGCAAGGCGCGGCGCATCGGTCCGGCCGCCGAGACCAGCGGCAGCGGCGGCGGTTGCTCGCGGCCATCGTCGACCTCCCGGCTGGTCGGCGCGTGATCCAGGCGAAGCCACGCCGACGCCAGCACGGCCCATTGCCGGGCCGGTTCCGCCGCGCGCCAGTCCGGGTACGCCCGCGTCGGCGCGTACCCACCCTCGGTCTCCCCGAGCAGCCCGGCGGCGTACGCGAGGTCCAGGCACATCATTACCGACTCGGCCGGCAACGACAGCCGGCTGGCAAGGCGCCCCCGTTCGCGCGACCCGACGCCGCCCTGCTTCAGCGCCGTGATCGCCTTCGACCGGGCCGCGTCGAGCAGCGTCGTCATCGCGGTCAGCGTCGCCTGCACCGCCGCCTGGGAGGCCGAGCGCAGGACCGCGCCGTCCACCTCCGCGTGGGCGATCGCCGGCCGGCCCGTCAGCAGCAGCTCCCGCTCCGCCAACCACGCGGCGACGGCGACCTCGCGCGGCAGCTCCCAGCTGTGCGACACGCGCAGCAGCAGGCCGGCCGCGGCCAACGCGGCGTCGCGGCTATCGGCTCCCGTGGGGTAACCGAAGTAGATCATCAGGCCATACCGGCGCTCATCGAGCCGCTCCCGAACCGGCACCGGCAACGCCCGAACGGTCCTGGCCAGGGCGCCGATATCCGCGGTGGCCTCGACCAGCCTGCTCACCAGCTCGCCCTTGCGGAGCCCCGCCGCAGCGACGCCCAACGCCTGCGCCGCCGTACGCAGGTCATCGAGCAGCACCGACCGGGCCAGCGTCGCCATCGGCCGGCCTCCGCCCAGCTCCGCCGCCCAGTGCTCCGCCAGCCGCCGCGGCAGCTGGACCCGATCGCCCTCGTTCCAGGCCAGGCCGCTCTCGTACAGCCCGGCCAGCGCCTGCCGGACCATCGCGCCGGGAGCGCCGAGCAGCTGAGCCACCCCCGCCACCGTGGCGGAATCGCCCAACACGGCCACCGCCTGACCGACGACGATCTCGTCGCGGTTCATCCTGATCAGCGCCTCGCCCAGCGAGGCAGCCCCGCCAAGCCGCTGTGCCAGCTCCACGAACCCCGCCGGCACCGGCTCGACCCGCACATCCGGGCGCTTTGCGAGCAGCTTCTCCAGTGCCCCCTCGTCGAGCAGGGCCAGGTGCGCGGCAAAGGATTCGGCACTCATGCCGCAGCATTATGTCCGTCACTCCCACCGGGCGGCGGGAGCACCTTCCGCCCGGCGATCGCGTGTCGCGCGGCTGTACTCCCTGTGCGCCGAGCGGTACCCGCCGAGATCGCCGCCCCGCCGGCTACCGCTCGACGCTAGTGATCGGACTCACCTACGCGATGCGGCTTTGCCGTCGGCCTCGATGCCTTCGGCCTCCATCGCCTCGGCGACGGCGACTGCGAAGCCGAGCGCATCGGTGATCTTCCGGGTGGCCGACAGGACCCGTGGCGCCCCGGTGATCGGCGCTACGGTGACCAGGACGTCCTGAACCTGCGCGAGCGTCATTCCCGACTCCACCGCCGGACCGATGTGCATCAGGTACGAAGCGGGCGGAGCATCGACGGCTACCAGCGCGGCGAGCCGCACCATCAGCATCGTCGCGGGATCGAGTTCGACGCGGCTCAAGGACGCTGTGGTCATGTCGGTCAGGGTCTCCAGGACAGGCGCTTCTCCGATGGCCATGGGCATCCCCTTTCGATGGAGGCGGCGCGCTGTCACATCCGTTCGCCGCAGCCACGAGTCTTTCGCCGCGAACCGGCGCCCCTCCTCATCCGGCGAGGATGACCTGCCGGCACGCGCTACGCAGGCCCACGCGGCCACCCTGTTCAGCGACGACTTCCGGAACGGCAACGCGGACGGCTGGTCCGGATCGGGCGGCCACCTGGACCCGCGGCGGTGCGCCCGGTCGCTGTCGGTGGGGTGGGGCATCATTGCGCGGACGATGAGGGGAGTGCATGAGCAGCAACGACGTCGCGTTCGGAATCGACGCCTTCGCGCTGGACGACCGCATGCGGTTGTTCACGTTCGTGGCGACCGAGAAGCGCCTGACATATCTGTGGGTGCTGCGCGCGTTCGACCACGCCCGGGCCAACTACCACGTGCTGCTGCACACCGGCGCTGTCGCCGCCCAGCTCGCGACGCTGGCCCAGGACAGTCCCGACTGCCCGCCGATCGGCGACGACGAGCTGCCGGCGGTGCTCGACGCGCTGGCCGACTGGGGAAACCTGACCCGCAGCCAGGACGCGACCAGGGCGACGACCATCCGGGAGTACCGCAACCGGCACTCGGTGTACCAGCTGACCGATGCGGGATACCGCGCTTACCAGGCGGTCGAGCAGGTGCTGTCGGCCCGGCTGGACGACGCGACGCTGTCGCGGCTGGTGTTCCCGGACATCCTCGCCGACCTGACGGCGTTGGCGACGGCCAGCCGCGACGGCGATGCCGAGGAGGTCTACCGCAAGCTCAACCGGCTGGACCGGGCGCTGTCGGACATGGCGGAACGGGCGGCCCGCTTCTACCTGATGCTGGGCGAGCTGGCCCGCACGACCGAGGACCGGGCCGAGGTGTTCCTCGCCCACAAGGACGCCCTGCTCACCCATATGCGGGAGTTCCACAGCGAGCTCATGCGCTACAGCCCCCGGCTGCACTCGGCCACGTCGGCCGTCGCCGCCACCGGCATCGACCGGATGCTGGAGCTGGCGGCGAAGGCCGACGACCGGCTCTTCCGCAGCCCGCAGGACCGGCTGGCGGACTGGCACAGGCGCTGGGCGGGGCTGGTGGCCTGGTTCGGGGCGGACCAGCCGTCGACCGAGTCGGACCGGCTGCAGCAGGCCACCGTCGCGGCGATCGGTGACGTGCTCGCGATGCTGCGCCGGGTGACCGAGGCCAGGCGCGGCGGGGTCAGCCGCGAGTCGCAGCTGCGGCACCTGGCGGCGTGGTTCACCGCCACGCCGAACGAGGCGGCGGCGCACGCGCTGTTCAACGCCGTGTTCGGGCTGGGAGCACCACGGCACGTCGGCGTCGTGCACGCCGACCCGGAGTCGATCCCCGGCCGGCGCTCGTGGTGGGACGCACCCGCAGTCGAGCTGTCCCGCTCGCTCGTCGAGACCGGTCGGACGCCGAGCCCGGGCCGGCCGGCCGCGATCGACCGCGCCGAAGGTCCCCGCCGCCGGCTCCGCGAACAGCAGCTCGCCGAGACCGGCGAGCGCCGCGAGGCAGCCGGCCGGCTCGCCGCGGGCGGAGCCCACGGGCACACGCTGTCGGAGGCCGAGACGGCCGTGCTGCTCACCCTGCTGGACAAGGCGCTCAACGCGCGGGCACCGATGCGCGCAAGGGTGCGCGCATCGGGGTCGGCGTACGGGGTGCGGCTGACGCTGGAACCGTGCGACGAGGTGACCAAGGTGCGGACGGTCCGGGGTGTGCTGCGCCTGGACGGCGTCCGGCTGACGGTCACCTCGAGTGGCCCGCCGGTGTCGCCGCCGGTCGCCGAGAGACGCGCGCCGCAGGTGGACCTTCAGCTTTGGCCGCAGACCGTGGGGGCCGGCAGGTGAACCACCGCGTCGCGGCCGGGGTGGCCGAGTTCGAGCTGGCGGAATACCAGCGAGCGGTCCGGACGGTGCTGCGGCACCCGCTGATCAGTGAGCGGTACCCGGACCAGAAGGCGCTGCCGCTGGTCC
>DASSUA010000226.1:0-3073 GCA_035707525.1 Pseudonocardiaceae bacterium | reverse complement strand
CCGCGCGCGCGTCGACGCTCGGCATCGGCGACGGGACGGCCCTGCTGGCGGTCGGCGCGCTCGGCCGCCGCGAGCTCGCCCCGCACTCCGACCTCGACCTCGTCTTCGTCCACAGTGGACGGCCGGGGCAGGCGGCGCTCGCCGAGCAGCTGTGGTACCCGCTGTGGGACGCGGGCATCGGCCTGGACCACAGCGTCCGCACGATCGGTGAGGCCGTGCAGGTCGCCGCGACCGACCTGCGGGCCGCGATGGGGCTCATCGAGGCCAGGCACCTCGCCGGTGATCAGGCGCTGGCGGCCAAGCTGATCGGCACCGTCCGGCAGACCTGGCGGGCCGGGCTGCGCGGCCGGCTCGACGAGCTGATCGGCGAGACCGGGCTGCGCTGGCGCCGGGCGGGCGAGGTCGCGCACCGCGTCGAGCCCGACCTGAAGAACGGCCGGGGCGGGCTGCGCGACGCCCAGCTGATCGACGCCCTGGCGATCGCGCAGGTCGTCGACCGGCCCTGCGCCGGCGTGCGGTCGGCCCGCACGCTGTTGCTCGACACGCGGACCGAGCTGCACCGGCTGTCCAGCCGCGCCGTGCACCGCGGCGACGTGCTGCACGCCCAGGACGCCGGTGAGGTCGCCGCCGCGCTCGAGCTGGGGGACCGGTTCGAGCTCGCCCGCGCGGTCTCCGGCGCCGCCCGCACGATCGCCTACGCCACCGACGTGGCGCTGCGAACGGCCAGGGCCGCGCTGCCGCGCCGCAACGCCGGGTTCGGGCTGAGCCTGGGCCGGGGCCGCGTGCCGGTCCGCCGGCCGCTCGACGACGGCGTCGTCGAGCACCTCGGCGAGGTCTCGCTCGCCCGCGACGCCGCGCCAACGCGCGACCCGGCGCTCGTGCTCCGGGTCGCCGCCACCGCCGCCCGCACCGGCCTGCCGATCGCGGCCGGCACCCTGACCCGGCTCGCCGACACCGCCCCGGAGCTGCGCGAGCCGTGGCCGCCGGAGGCCCTCGACGAGCTGCTGTCGCTGCTGGGCACCGGCCATCGCCTGGTCGGCGTGGTAGAGGCCCTGGACCGGACCGGGCTGTGGGGTCGCCTGTTCCCCGAATGGGGCGCCGTGCGCGACCTGCCACCGCGCGACCGCGCCCACACCTGGACCGTCGACCGGCACCTGATCGAGACCGCCGCGCACGCCGGCCGGCTCACCACCAGCGTGGCCAGGCCCGACCTGCTGCTGCTGGCGGCGCTGCTGCACGACATCGGCAAGGGCCGCGGCGGGGACCATTCCCAGGTCGGCGCCGCCGTGGTCGAGCAGGTCGCCCGCCGGCTGGGCCTGTGGCCCGACGACCGGCGCGCGCTCGTCGCCGCCGTGCGCCACCACCTGCTGCTGCCGGACACCGCGACCAGGCGCGACCTGGACGACCCGGCCACGATCCACCGCGTCCTGGACACCCTCGAACACGATCCGGTCGTGCTCGAGGTGCTGCACGCGCTCGCCGAGGCCGACGCCCTGGCCACCGGTCCCGGTGTGTGGAGCGACTGGAAGGCGGCGCTGACCGGCGAGCTCGTCTCCCGCTGCCGCACGCTGCTCGCCGGCGACCCGCTGCCCGCGCCCGAGCCGATCGACGCCAGCCACCCGCTCGCCGCCGCGGCCGCCGCCGGGGGAGGCGTGCAGGTCCTGCTCGACGTGGCCAGGCGCCCCGCCGAGATCACCGTGATCGCCCCCGACCGGCCCGGCGTGCTCTCCCGCGCCGCGGGCGTGCTGGCCCTGCACTCGCTGCAGGTCCACAGCGCGATCGCGCGCGGCTACCTTGGCAGCGCGATCGACGTGTTCGCCGTCACCCCGCGCTTCGGCTCGCTACCCGATCCGGCCCTGCTGCGCGAGCAGCTCGCCAGGGCACTCGACGGCAGCCTCCCGCTGCCGGAGCGCCTCGCCGGCAAGGAACGCGACTATCCCGTCGCGCCCGACGCCGACGCCCCACCGCCGCGCACCCTCTGGTTCGACGACGAGGCCACCGGCGCCACCGTCCTCGAACTGCGCGCCACCGACCGCATCGGCCTGCTGCACCGGGTAGCCGCCGCCCTCGAGGACGCCGGCATCGACATCCGCTGGGCCAAGGTGGCCACCCTAGGCACCTCGGTCGTCGACTCCTTCTGCCTAACCACCCCCTCCGGCCCAATCGACCCCCCAACCCGCCACCGCATAGCCAAAGCCCTCCAAAAAGCCACCCACCCCTAACCCCCGGCGTGTCGTCCGTTTCGGTACGCAAGTTTCACGATCCGGTACGGCCCACGGTCTTGACACACGCGGTTGGCGTTGCTAAAGCATTGCGCCCAACACCCAGCTGGCGGCGACGCTCCTCGCGCGCCGCCGCGTACCAACCTGTGACAGGTAGCTACTTAAAGTAAGCGGCCAGGGTTACCGCTTTGCTTTCACGTCAGTGCCCCCTGGCAACGAGCCTGGCCAGCGCCCATAGCCGCCGACTTGCCGCTTAGTGGGGATGGCCAGCCGGCCGTCAAGGCAGTAGCGGGCTTGCGATGATCATTAACACGTAGACGTTACCCTTAGTCATGGATCACTGATCAACCTCAGGTAGAAGGCCGGGTGTCCATGAGCCGCCCGCGGACGGGCTCATGATCATCGTTTGGGCGCCGTCAACCGTGCTGAGCCGCGGCTCACCGCGCCCAAATGACGATCCTTGCAAGGTGGTCCCTGCCGTCGCTGCCTCACCAGTGATCACCGCGGTCGGGCTGTACCAGTGCCGTTCTGGTTACTGATGGTAACTGACAGCGCGGGGGACCGTCACGTGACACAGCCGTCGAGCTGTCATGATCACCAAAGTGTGAGCCCAACATGCAGAATGTGCCGCAAAGTGCATGGTGGCTTCGCACTTTCGGTGATCACTAGATCGTTGACCGGAGATTCGTCGCTGGTCGGTGGTCGTAGGCGGTCGTAGGCGAGGTCGGCGTGCACACGGCCTCCACGGTCGACGTCGGGTAGCAACGCTGTTGGGTGTGACTCTTCTGAAGAGGCCGTCCTCACCCATCACTCTCAGCGACCTCGCCGGGCCACCGGCGCCGCTGGACGGC
>DASSUA010000225.1:0-16573 GCA_035707525.1 Pseudonocardiaceae bacterium | reverse complement strand
GGCCCGACCATGGTGGCACACGGCCCATCGGGGCCGCGCAGCATGCCTCTGGCCAGTAACGCGCTCGTTACCGAAGGCTCAGAAGCTGCGGTGGGTCGCCGCTATCGCCAGCTCAGCGAGCCGGCTGGCGGCCGGTTCCGCCACCGTGGCGGTGCCCAGGGCGGTGAGCGCCGACTCCGTGAGCGCCTCGATCCGCCGCTCGATCGCGTCGACCGCGCCGAGCTCGACCAGCGCCGCGCGCACGGCGTCCAGCTCGGCCTCGGCCAGCTCCTGCTTGCCCAACGCCGCCCGCACCACCGCGACCGCGGCCTCCGCGGCCTGGTCGGCCCGTCGCTCGGCCGCCCGCAACGCGAACGCGACCAGCAGCGTGCGCTTGCCCTCACGCAGGTCGTCCCCGGCCGGTTTGCCGGTCACGGTCGGGTCGCCGAACACCCCGAGCAGGTCGTCGCGCAGCTGGAAGGCGATGCCGATGTCGGTGCCGAACCGCCGGTAGGCGGCGATCACCCGAGCGTCCGCGTCGAAGATCGCGGCGCCCAGGTGCAGCGGCCGCTCGACGGTGTACGCCGCGCTCTTGTACCTGGCCACCCGCAGCGCGGCCCGGTCGGTCTCGTCGCCGCTGGCCTGCGCCCGGACGTCGAGGTACTGGCCCGCGATCAGCTCGATGCGCATCGAGCTCCACACCGCGGAGGCCCGCTGCAGCGCGGCCGGGTCCAGCCCGGCGTCGCGCAGCAGGTCGTCGGCCCACAGCAGGGCGTAGTCGCCGAGCAGCGTGGCGGCCGCGGCCCCGAACCGCTCGGCCGGCCCGAGCCAGCGGCGGCCGGCGTGCCTGGCCGCGAACGTGACGTGCACGGTCGGCATGCCCCGCCGCGTCGTCGAGCTGTCCATCACGTCGTCGTGGATGAGCGCGCCGGCCTGCAGCAGCTCCAGCGCCGACGCGGCCCGCAGCACCGCCCTCGCCTGGTCGCCGGCGGGGTCGCCGCCGGCGCCGCGCCAGCCCCACCAGGCGAACGTCGGGCGCAGCCGTTTGCCGCCGCTGAGCACGAAGTCGGCCAGCACCCGCACCGCCGAGGCGACGGCCCCGTCGATCCGGGTGCACTCGGTCTCGCGGGCGGCCAGGAACGCCGTCAGCTCGCGCTGGACGGCTGCGGACAGGTCGGCGTCCAGATCGCTGGCGCCGGCCAGTACCTGCGGACGGCTCATCGGCATGCCGTTCTGGGTCGACGGTGTGAGCTCCTGCATTGCCCGGCTAGCGTGGCATGAAAGGCAAGCCGTCCGACACGGCACCCACCCTCGCCCCACGGAACGCCCCGTCCGGGGTAACGCCGCAACCGGCAACTGCTGGCGACCGCCCCGGTTCGTCTACCCTCGGCGGGTGACCACGGTGACCGAGCGCCTGCGGCAGCGGGACATGGTGTTTTCCGTCGAGTTCTTCCCGCCGCGCGACGACGCCGAGGAACGGGTGCTGTGGCGGGCCGTGCGCCAGCTCGAGCCGCTCGACCCGGCGTTCGTGTCGATCACCTACGGTGCCGGCGGGTCCAGCCGCGACCGCACCATCCGCACGACCGGGCGGATCGCCCAGGAGACCACGCTGGTGCCGATGGCGCACCTGACCGCGGTCGACCACTCGGTCGCCGAACTGCGCAACGTCATCGGCTGGTACGCGGCGGTCGGCGTACGCAACGTGCTGTGCGTGCGCGGCGACCCGCCCAACGACCCCAACGGCGACTGGGTGACGCACCCGCAGGGCATCGAGTACGCCGAGGACCTGGTCCGGCTGGTTCGCTCGCTGGGCCCGTTCTGCACCGGGGTCGCCGCGTTCCCGCTCGGTCACCCGCGCTCGCCCGACCTCGACACCGACACCGACCACCTGGTCAACAAGATCAAGGCGGGTGCCGACTTCGCGATCGCCCAGCTGTTCTTCCGTGCCGAGGACTTCCTGCGGATGCGGGACCGGATGGCCGCCCGCGGCTGCGACGTGCCGGTCCTGCCCGGCGTCATGCCCCTGACCACCCCGCGGACACTGCGCAAGACCGTCGAGCTGTCCGGCTCGCCGGTGCCTGCCGACGTGGCGCGGCGGCTGGACCCGTTCGCCGACGACGCCCGCGCGTTCCGGCTGGCCGGCATGGATTTCGTCACCGAGCTGTGCCAGCAGCTGCTCACCGAGGGCGTGCCCGGGCTGCACTTCTACACGCTCAACCGGTCGACGGCGACCCGCGAGGTCGTGCAGCGCCTCAACCTGGTCGGCGCACCGGCCTGACCGGGAGCGCCAGCTGGTCGACGTACCGCCGGTGCGCCACGTAGGCCAGTAGCCCGATGATCAGCGCGACCGTCACGGTCAGCGCGCCCACCAGCAGCGCCCACTGCGACCAGCTCCTGGTGCCCGGCTCGGTGTAGCGGGCGGTGGCGGACAGCTCGGTGACCTTGCCCGGCTGCACGATCCACGACACCGTCTCGTCCTCCAGGTCGCCGTTGGTGCCGGTGACCGAGCCGGGGAAGCTGATCCGGATCTGCACGTCGGCCCGCTCGGGGTTGGGAATCCCGGTCAGGTCGATCCGCCCGTTGAGCAGCACGAAGCTGCCGGCCCGGCGCAGCTCCACCGCCAACCCGTCGGGCGCGTCGGTGGCGGAGTCGAGCAGCCGGCCGAACTGGTCGAAGGTCAGGTCGTTGAACAGCAGCCGGGTGCCCGCGTAACCGTCCTGCCGGTACGGCTGGGCCCGCACCCTCGTCGCCAGGTCGGACGGCGGGCTGAGCACCGAGCCCTGCTCCTGCTCGGAGCCGACTGTGACGGCTACCACGATCTCGCCGGTGACCAGGTCGTCCGGGCTCACCGCGACGGCGACCCTCGTCCGCACGCAGCCGCTGGCCAACAACCCGGCCATGACCAGTCCGAACAGGCAGCCGGCCAGCAGCCTATGCCGTCGCCCACCCCACCCTGGACCGGTGTTCATCGTCGATGATCGTGCCAGGCCTCGGCGCCGCCGCACAGTGCCAAACCAACGCCAAACCAACGCCAAACCAACGCCAAACCAGCGCCCAACCGGCCATCCGCGGCGCCGGTCGGTTAAGTGGTGACGGCGATCGCGGTTCGCGCGGGTACTTTTTTCGTCATGGCAGCTGCCCAAGCGGGAACCGACGCCGGACCGCGGTCCCAAATCGACCAGATCAGCGACCGTTTCGTAGCCGAGTACGCCGCCCTCGACCCGGTGCTGGCCACCTATGTCGGTATCGCCGGGCACGACGGCGAGCTCACCGACTTCTCGCCGGAGGGCTGCGCCCAGCGAGCCGAGGTCGCACGGGCGGCGCTGGCGCAGATCCAGCCCATCGAGCCGGCCAACGCCCGCGAGCGCCTGGCCAAGGCGGTGTTCACCGAGCGGATCGGGCTGCAGGTCGAGCTGTACGACGCCGGGCTCGTCGTCGGCGACCTCAACGTCATCGCCAGCCCGATCCAGGACACCCGCCAGGTGTTCGACCTCATGCCGGCCGCCTCGGCATCGGACTGGGAGACGATCGGGGGCCGGCTCGCCGCCGTCCCGGACGCGGTCGCCGGCATCCGCGCCGGGCTCTCGCAAGCCGCCGGAGCCGGCCGCTGCCCGGCCCGCCGCCAGGTCGAGAAGGTCGCCGAGCAACTGGAGACCTGGGCCGGCGCCTCCGGTGAGCCGCCGTATTTCGACCGGCTCGTCGCCCCGGCCGCCGGCGTGGACGGCGTCAGCGACGTGCAGGTGCGCGAGCTCACCGACCGGGCCACCGCCGCCACCAAGGCCTTCGCCGAGCTCGCCACCTACATGCGCGAGGAGCTCGCGCCGCTGGCGCCGGCCAAGGACGCCGTCGGCCGCGACGTCTACGCCCTGCGCTCCCGTGACTTCCTCGGCGCCGAGCTCGACCTGATCGAGGCCTACGAGTGGGGCTGGGAGGAGTTCTTCCAGGTCGAGGCCGAGATGAAGCAGGTGGCCGAGCGGATCAAGCCGGGTGCCTCGCTGGCCGAGGCCGCCGAGGCCCTCGATGCCGACGAGCGCTACCAGGTCGTCGGTCGGCTCGAGTACGAGCGTTGGATGCAGCGGCTGTCGGACACCGCCCTCGCCGACCTCAGGGACGTGCACTTCGACATCCCCGCGCCGCTGATGAAGCTCGAGTGCAAGATCGCGCCACCGGGTGGCTCGGTCGGTGCCTACTACACCGGCCCGAGCGAGGACTTCACCCGCCCTGGCCGGATGTGGTGGTCGGTGCTGGCCAGCAAGGACCGGTTTTCCACCTGGCGCGAGACGACGACCGTCTACCACGAGGGCGTGCCCGGCCACCACCTGCAGATCGCCACCGCCACCTACGTGGCCGACCAGCTCAACGTCTTCCAGCGCCAGTACTCCTGGGTCTCCGGGCACGGTGAGGGCTGGGCGCTCTACGCCGAGCGGCTCATGCGCGAGCTGGGTTACCTCACCAACGACGGCGACCTGCTCGGCATGCTCGACGGCTCGCTGTTCCGGGCCGCTCGCGTGATCGTCGACCTCGGCATGCACCTCGAGCTGCCGATCCCGGCGGCCGCCGGCTTCCATCCCGGCGAGCGGTGGAACCCGCAGCTGGGCCTGGAGTTCATGCTGACCAGGACGATCAGCGATCCGGTCCACGTGCGCGACGAGATCGACCGGTACCTGGGGTGGCCGGGGCAGGCACCGGCCTACAAGCTCGGCGAGCGGTTGTGGCTGGCCGCCAGGGAGGACGCGCGCAGCCGGGCGGCCCGCGCCGGCACCGCGTTCGACCTGAAGGCCTTCCACACAGCCGCGCTGCGGATGGGCTCGATGGGCCTGGACACCTTGCGCGAGCAGCTCGAGCTGTTGTAGCCGGGTCGGCTGGTGCGCCGCTCCGGAGCATTGAGAATCGCCTGGACGGCGTAACACACGCACTGTGGTGGTCAGTTGACGTCCCCATGCCGTCGATCATATCGAACATGTGTTCGCTGCGCTGGGGAATTATTGTCATGGTCGCGATAGCGCAACTATCGGTCTCCGAGCGGCGTCCGGCGAGAGCGCAGGGCCACGTCAAGATCGCTCTGTGTTGCGAATGGTAGCTTAAAGTGGCCGTCGGTGGCGTTCGCGCCGTTGCCTAGAACTTGCCGTTGGGCTAGGCGCGCCTTCCCGTAGTTGTTCCACATCGTCGGCTACCCAAGGTGATCGGCTTGACGTGCTGTGGCTGCCGACCTGATGTTGATCACGAAGTTGTCGCCCTTGCGGATCGATTCAGAAGGGCGATTAGCTTCGTGATCGACTCGACGCGGCGTTGCGACCTCGGGAAGCGGCGGGTCTGCGGCCAACCAGCTGTCACGCTGAGTGAGACCGGGTGATCGGCGGCGGCATCGTGACCACGGGTTCGATCGCCGGAGCGCCGCCGCGCTGCGACCACTGCGTGGCGTAACGCTCCCAACGCACACTGCGATCTTGACGTGGCCCTGCCGGCGAGAGCTCAGGAACGGGTTCTAGAGCGGAAGCCTTCGCCCAAGCACGGCGAACTCCCTCGGGTCGCCGGCGAAGCGGTAGTTGCGCAGCAGCGGGTCGAAACCGACCCGCAGGTAGAGCTGCCAGGCTCGGCTCGGTCCCTCCGGCGTGGACAGCAGCACCCTGCCCGCCGGAGCCGGGTCGGACAGCAGCATCCGCAGCAGTTGCTCGCCGATGCCCCGGCCCTGCGCGTCCGGTCGGACGTGCAACTCGGTCAGTTCGAAGTAGTCGACCAGCCAGGACCGCGCGTCCTCCGCCGTCATTGCCGTCGTCAGACCCTTGCGGACCTGCTCGTGCCACCACTGGCCGGCCGCGCCGAGGTAGCCGTAGGCGATGCCGACCAGGTTGCCGTCCTCGGCGAGCGCCGCCACGCAGCGCCACCCCGGGCGCAGGATGTGCTCGAGCCACATCGGCGCCCGCTGCACCGCCGTGCTGGGCGGATAGCGCATCGCCGTCACGTACAGCCGTAACGCCTCGGACAGCCGCTCGCGCAGTTGGTCCGCGGTCATCGGGACCAGCCGGGTCGAGGGTGCGAAGGTCACGGTCTCGCCGCCAGTTCCGCCACGGTGCCTCCGGTGAGGGCGACCAGTTCCTCGAACGTAGTGGGGAAGACCACCTTCGGATGGCCACCCGAAGCCCACACCACCGGGTGATTTCGCAGCGCTGCGTCGACGAACGTGCGCACCGGCCGCGGATGGCCGACCGGGGCCACGCCGCCGATGGGCTGCCCGGTGTGCGTGCGCACGAAGTCCGGCCCCGCCCGGCCGACGTGACCCACCCCGGCCAGCGTCGCCAGCAGTCCGGTGTCCGCGCGGTGCGCCCCGGAGGTCAGTGCCAGCAGCGGCTGCGAGTCGGCGTCGAACACCACGCTGTTCGCGATCGCGCCGACCGGGATTCCAAGCGCGGCCGCCGCCTGCGCCGCGGTGCGGACCTCGTCGTCCAGCACTCGCATGGCATCGGCACCGGCCAGCCCGGCCGCCGCCAGCGCCGCGATCACTCGTTGCACTCCCGGGTGATCGGTGTCAAGTCTCGCCGCCACGTATCCATCAGACCACGAACGGTGGCGGCCTCGCGCAGGGCCATGCCCAGGGGTGGCAGGACTTGACGGTTCTCGGGTGCACGGGGTTACCCTAGCTATTGTTCGAACACATGTTCGACAAGCTGGAGTTGGCGGGGCGGGGGAAGCGCCTCGCCACTCCAGCGCCGCCGGCTTCCCCTCGGCGCCATGACGTGAGGAGGCTGCGTTGGCTCGAACGGTTATCCCCATCTCGCGCCGGATGGCGACCCAGATCTCGGCCGCCGATGCCGAACCCACCGCCAAGGCTGCCACGGTGCCAGCAGCGGTGCCAGGTGCGGTGCCAGCGGCTGTGCCAGCTGCGGTGCCAGCAGCGGTGCCGACCGAGGTGCCGACCGAGGTGCCTGCAGAGGTGCCTGCAGAGGTGCCAGCCGAGGTGCCGGCTCTGGCTCCGTTCCCGGTCCTGCGAGGCGCTTCGAGGTCGTCCCGGCGGCGCGCCCCCGCGGCGCCTGCCACTCCGCCGGCCACCCTGCCTGCCACGCCGCCGCCTGCCACCCGGCCGGGCCCGGCCGCTCCCATGCCGAGGTCGGCGCTTTCGCTGCTCGGCCAGGCCGCGGACACGCTCGCCAAGGCGGAGCGCCAGACCCGGGCCGGTGACCGGTATGCGGACGCCTACCTGGCCGCGCTTCGGGCCGCGGCGGCCGTCGTCGCCGTTCGGGCCCGGCCCGACGGAAGGCGTCGGCGACCGCTGCCGGTCTGGGCGCTGCTCACCGCGCACGCTCCTGAGCTGCGTGAATGGGCGTCCTTCTTCGCCGCCTGCTCGCGCACGAGGGCGGCCGTGCAGGCCGGCGTCACCCGCCTGGTGACCGACCGCGATGCCGACGACCTGGTCCGCCAGGCCGGCCAGTTCGTCAAGCTCGCCGAACGCGAGGTGCGGCGGCGATGACCGACCTACCGACCCAGTGGCCGCCGCTGCGCCGGAACTTGATCGATTACGGCCGGCTGCTGCACGCGATCTCGTTCGAGAGCCAGTTGCTCGTGCGCACCGCAGAGGAGACCGACGGCGGGTTTGCGGTACCGGGCTGCCCCGGCCTGACCGTGGCCGAGACGGTCCGCCACACCGGAAGCGTGTACCGCCGCGTCCTCGAATGGATCCGGGCCGGCGAGCCCACCGACGATTGGCAGCGCGACCCGGCCGCCGGCGAGAGCCTGACCGATTTCCACATCAACGGCCGCACCGCGCTGGTCGCCGAGCTCGCCGCCCACGACCCCGACGAGCCGTGCGACACCTGGTGGCCCGCCGACCGCACGTTCGGCTTCTGGCGGCGGCGCATGGCGCACGAGACCGCCGTGCACCGGGTCGACGTGCAGGGCGCGGCCGGCGTCGACATCGCCCCGGTGCAGGCCGAGTTCGCCATCGACGGCATCGACGAGATTCTGCTGCTGTGGTTCGGCCACAAGCTGTACCAGGACCAGAAGGCCGCGACGACCGAGGGCGCCGTCGGCGTGCAGGCGGCCGGCCGCAGCTGGCTGGCCCTGTTGGGCCGCAACCGCTGCACGGCCCGCCGCGTGCCCGCGATCGACGCCAGAGCGGCCGACGCGCTCATCACCGGCGACCCGTTGAACGTTTACCTGTGGCTGTGGGGCCGGTTCCCCAACCACTCCGTGACGATCACCGGCGACTACGACGCTTCCGCTCAGCTCTGGGCACTGCTGCGCCCCGCGACCCAGGCCCGCTGAGCGGTCCTCAGGCACGAAGGCGTAGGCCCTTGGGCGTGACCCTGAACCCGGCGTCACGCAGCACCTCCGCAAGCCGGCCGCCGAGCGCCCCCTCGCCGTCGGCGCGCTCGATCGCGAGCGAACCGAGCCACCCGTCGTGAACCGCCCTGGCCAGGGCCGCCGCGCCGGCCCGCAACGCCCGGTCGTCCTCGGTGAACGACAGCAGCGACCGGCCGCCGCGTTCGACGTACAGCGCCGGCTCGCCGTCGACCAGCACGGTCAGCGCGCCGGCCTTGCGCCCCGGACGGTGCTTGGTCCTGCCGACCGGCTCCGGCCAGCGCAGCGCGGCGCCGTACGGCTGTGCCGGGTCGGCCGCCGCCAGCACCACGGCGTCCGGCCCTCGCGGCGCCCTCGAGCCGCGTACCGGACCACCACCGAGCCGCTCGCCGGCGAGGTCGGTGTCGGTCGCTGCGTCGAAACCGGGCGCCGACTCACCCGCCGGCCGCGACAGCGACCGCAGCCGGTCGATCGCGCCGGCCACGGCGAACTGCGCGGCGCCCAGCCCTTCGACCACATAGCCACGCCGGCAACGCCCGGACTCCTCCATCGTGCGCAGCACCTTGTAGACGGCGGCGAACCCGCCGCTGAGCCGCTCGGTCTCGAGCGCGCCGCGGGTGAGCACGCCGTGCCGTTCGAGGAAGGCCTCGGCCCGGGCATGGGCCCGCCTGGTCGGATCGGCTTCCCTGGCCGGGGCGAGGGTCCACCTGCCGGCTGCGGTCGGTGGTCCGGCGCGCGACGGCAGGGTCGGTCGCGGCTGGCTGGCCCGCAGCCGCGCATAGCGCCCGCGCGGTGCCGGGCGCCGTGGCCGGTGTGCCGCTCCCCGGCTGGAAACCAGCGCCCGCAGCGGCGCGAGGGTGTCGCCGGCCACCAGCCCGGCCCACACCAGCTCCCACAGCGCGGCGAGCACCTCCTGGTCGCCTGGCGGTGGCTGCCCGGCGGGCGGCGGCTGCCCGGCGGGTGGCGGCTGGTCGCCTGGCGGCGGCTGCCCGCCGAGTGGCTGCCGGCCGGCGGGTGGATCACCGTTGGCGGCGAGGACCGTCACCGCCCGGTCGGCGAGCTGGCGGAAGAACAGCGCACCCACCTCGAGCGCCGAGATGACCGCCCGGTGCAGGGGGGTCAGTTCGAGCGGTTCGGGATCGGGCAGCAGCAGGTCGGCCACGTCGGCGGGGGCAAGCGTGAGCCACCCGTCTCCGCCCGGCAGCGTCCCGCAACCGGTCCAGACGACCTCGCCGCAGGACGTGAGCTCGTCGAGCAGCGCGGGGGAGTAGCCGGGCAGCCGGGCCGGCAGCAGCAGCGATTCGAGGGCGCTCGCCGGAATGGGCGCGCCGGCGAGTTGCTCGACGGCCGACAGCACGTCCTCGGCGGTCGGCGCCGACTTGAGGCGGCGCCGTGATGGGCCGATCCCGTGCCAGGCGGGCAGGAACCGGCCGAGCGCTCGCGGCTCGACGGGTTCCACCTCGGCCCGCAGCCGAGCCAGCGAGGCGCGGCGCAGCCGCCGCAGCACTTCGGCGTCGCAGTACTCGGGGCCGCTGCTGCCCCGCTGCCCGTCGCCGAGCAGGCTCAGCGGGCGTAGCTCGCCGCGCACGAGCCGGCCGGCGCCCGCCATCCGGTCGAGCGCCCCGGCCACGACCGCCACACCCAGCCCGAACCGCCTGGCCGCCTCGCCGGCCGCGAACGGGCCACGCGTGCGGGCGAACCGTGCGAGCAGGTCACCGAGCGGGTCCGCGACCGGTTCGGTGAACGCCTCCGGCACCCCGACCGGCAGCGCGACGCCGAGCGCATCGCGCATGCGACCGGCGTCCTCGATTGCCAGCCACCGCTGCTCGCCGGCGATCCGCACCCTGATCACGCGGCGGGCGGACTCCAGCTCGGTCAGCCATTCGGCCCGGACACCGCGGGCCGCGGCCTCCTCGGTCGTCAGGTCGCCGAGCCAGCGCACCACGTCCGCGGCGTCCTCGACCGAGCGGGCGTGCCGGTCCTGGTCGAGCCGCTGCAGCGACCGCTCGACCTCGACGATCACGTCGGGGTCGAGCAGCTCCCTGATCTCCTCGGAGCCGAGCAGCTCGGCGAGCAGCGTGGTGTCCAGCGCGAGCGCGGCGGCACGCCGTTCGGCTAGCGGTGCGTCGGTCTCGTACAGGAACATGCCGACGTAGCCGAACAGGAGGCTGCGGGCGAACGGGGACGGGGTAGGTGTCTGCACTTCGACGACCCGAACCCGCCGCGAGCGAACGTCGGTCATCAGCTCCCGCAGCCCCGGCAGGTCGTAGACGTCCTGAAGGCACTCCCGCATGGCCTCCAGGACGACCGGGAACTGCTCGTACTTCGCCGCGACCGAAAGCAGCTGTGCGGCCCGCTGGCGCTGCTGCCACAGCGGAGTGCGCCGGCGCGGGTCGCGCCTGGGCAGCAGCAACGACCGCGCCGCGCACTCGCGGAACCGGGCCGCGAACATTGCGGAGTTGCTGACCTCTCCGACGACCAGCTGCTCGACCTCCTCGGGGTCGAGCAGCACGTCGTCGGCGGTGGGCAGCACGTCCGACCCGGACTCGTCGACCGCGTCGGGCAGGCGCAGCACGATGCCGTCGTCGGCGGCGAGCGCCGACACCTCGATCCCGCGCCGCTCGCGCATCCGGGCCGAGATCGCCAGCGCCCACGGCCCGTTGACCTGGGCGCCGAACGGGCTGTGCACCACCATCCGCCAGTCGCCGAGCTCGTCGCGGAACCGCTCGACGAGCATTGTCCGATCGTCCGGCACGTGCCTCGTGGACTCCCGCTGCTCGCGCAGGTAGGCCACGAGGTTGTCGGTCGCCCACTCGTCGAGCCCGGCGGCGGTGGCCCTGGCCCTGGCGGCCTCGTCGGCCATGGCGGACAGCTCGCGGACGAACGCGCCGATCGCCCTGCCGAGCTCGAGCGGCCGGCCCGGGGCGTCGCCCTTCCAGAACGGCATGCGTGCCGGGTGCCCCGGCCGAGGCGTCACGATCACCCGGTCGTGGGTGATGTCCTCGACGTGCCACGAGGTCGAGCCCAGCAGGAAGACGTCGCCGACCCGCGACTCGTACACCATCTCCTCGTCGAGCTCGCCGACGCGCGATCCCTCCGGCGTGGTGACGGCGAACATGCCACGGTCGGGAATCGTGCCGCCGGAGGTGACCGCGAGCCGCTGCGCCCCCGGCCGGCCGCGTAGCTCGTCGTTGACCCGGTCCCAGGTGATCCGCGCCCGCAGCTCGCCGAACTCCTCGCTCGGATACCGCCCGGCCAGCATGTCCAGCACCGCGTGCAGCGCGGAGTCGGGCAGGCCGGCGAACGGCGCGGCCCGGCGCACCAGCCGGGCGAGGTCGCTCACCGTCCAGGGCTCCATGGCCAGCATCGCGACCACGTGCTGGGCCAGCACATCGAGCGGGTTGCGGGGGTACCGGATCGACTCGATCCCGCCGATCCGCATGCGTTCGGCGACGACCGCGCACGAGACCAGGTCGCCCCGGTACTTCGGGAACACCACGCCGGTCGAGGCCGCGCCGACCTGGTGGCCGGCCCGGCCGATCCGCTGCAGCCCCGATGCCACGGTTGGCGGCGCCTCGACCTGCACGACGAGGTCGACGGCACCCATGTCGATGCCGAGCTCCAGGCTGGACGTGGCGACCACGCAAGGCAGCCGCCCGGATTTGAGGTCCTCCTCGACGATCGTGCGGTGCTCGCGCGACATCGAGCCGTGGTGCGCCCTGGCCACGATCGGGATCGCGCCTTCGGAGATCCCGGACTGGCCGATCGCCTCGGCCGGGAACTCGAACTCTTCGGGTTGGGCAGCGTCCTTCAACGCGGCACTGCGCTGCTCGTTGAGCTGGGCGGTCAACCGCTCGGCGAGCCGCCGGGAGTTGGCGAACACGATCGTGGAGCGGTGCCCGTCGACCAGCTCGCCGATCCGCTGCTCGACGGCCGGCCAGATGGAGGTGCGCCGCTCGGCGCCGGCGGCGGAGCCCTCGACCTCGCCGGTGGGCTCGCCGAGCGTGGACATGTCCGCGACCGGAACCTCGACCCGGACGTCGACGATCTTGTCGGCGGGTGGTTGGACGACCCCCACCGGGCGGCCACCGGCAAGGAACGTCGCCACCTCGTCGACCGGTCGCACGGTGGCCGACAGGCCGATCCGCTGCGCCGGGCGCTCCAGCATGACGTCCAGCCGCTCCAGCGAGAGCGCCAGGTGGGCGCCCCGTTTGGTGGCCGCGACCGCGTGCACCTCGTCGACGATCACGGTCTGCACGCCGCGCAGCGAGTCGCGCGCGGCCGAGGTGAGGATGAGAAACAGCGACTCCGGCGTCGTGACGAGGATGTCCGGCGGTGTGCGGGCGAACGCGCGGCGCGTCTCGGCGGGGGTGTCCCCGGTGCGCAACCCGACGGTGATGTCCGGCGGTGGCAGCCCGAGCCTGGTCGAGGCCTGCCGGATGCCGGTCAGCGGTGCGCGCAGGTTGCGCTGCACGTCGACGGCGAGCGCCTTGAGCGGCGAGACGTACAGCACCCGGCAGCGTTGCCTCGGCTCGGCGGCCGCCGGGCCGGATGCGAGCTGGTCGAGCGCCCACAGGAACGCCGCCAGGGTCTTGCCCGAGCCGGTCGGCGCGACCACCAGCGCGTGCTCACCGGCACTGATCGCCGCCCACGCACCCTCCTGGGCGGCCGTCGGCGCATGGAACGCACCGGCGAACCATGCCCTCGTCGCCGGGGAGAACGCGTCCAGTGCGGCCGTCATGCCCCCATCCTGAACCCACCCACCGACATATTGGCGTTGCTGCAGCTTGAGCATGCGATGGACCGAACGAGTCTGCCGAACCGGCGATCAGGCCGTTCCGGGCAGGGCAGCGAGGAGTGTAACGTAGCGTAACCGCTGCGACTGACGGTGGTCCATGCAGCCTACTTGGACTCGGCGGTGACACGTTGCGCGGTAGACTCGTAGTGACCAACGAAGCGCCAATTCCGTCGATGGGCCACATTTAATGCCGGGAAATACAAGAGCTGAGTCAATAGATCGAAAGAGTCTCCGGTTTACCCGCCTTTCCGTAAGAAACTGGCGTAATTTTACCAGGCTGGACGCAAACCTGCAGCAGCGAATGTTCCTGATCGGCCCAAATGCTTCTGGCAAATCGAATCTACTAGATAGCTTCAGATTCCTTTCTGAGACCGTATCTGTTGGCGGTGGATTCGAGGCGGCAGTGAAGCGGCGCGGCGGCGTAACGATGCTGCGAGCCCTCGCCGCTAGGCGCTATCCATCCATTAGTCTCGATGTCGCCCTTGGCAGCGATGGTTCGCCACGGGAGTGGGAGTATCGGCTCACGTTTAAGCAGGATAATCAGCGTAGGCCCATAATTGAGAACGAGGTCGTAAGGTTCCGTCAGACGTCGATCCTGGAGCGGCCAGACGAGGAAGATCGCCGTGACCCTGAGCGACTGCGACAGACTCACCTGGAGCAAGTGAATGTGAACAAGGAGTTTCGTGTAGTAGCGGACTTCCTCGCGACCGTTAGGTACATGCACATCGTTCCGCAGCTTGTTAGGGAACCTGATCGTTCAGTGGGTCGCGTTAACGATCCGTTCGGTGGTGACTTCCTCGAGCTCATCGCGCGAACACCGAAGCGCACCCGCGAGTCGAGGTTGCGGGGAATCGTTGCGGCGCTGAAGGTGGCGGTGCCGCAACTGCAGGAGCTTGAGCTCCAATCAGATGTACGCGGTGTTCCGCACCTTCGCGGCAAGTATCAGCATTGGCGTCCTCAAGGTGCTTGGCAGACTGAAGAGCACTTCTCGGACGGTACATTGCGACTGCTTGGCCTCTTGTGGGCGGTCACGGAGTCGTCAGGCCCACTGTTACTTGAGGAGCCCGAGTTGTCCCTCCACCCTGAGGTCGTGCGACACATACCTCAGATGTTTGCTCAGCTTCAGCGTCGGACGGGTCGTCAGATAATCCTCAGTTCGCATTCGCCCGAGATTCTCAACGACTCGGGTATTGGCAACGACGAGGTCCTGGTTCTGCTGCCCAAGAACGAAGGAACCGCGGTCCAGTTGTTGTCGGAGATCGAGCAAGCTACCACTATGAGGGCTGCTGGACTGGAGCTTGCGGAGATTCTGCGCAGTCTCACGGCGCCTGAATATGCCAATAAGCTTGCCTCGTTTGCGAGCTGAACATTGACCGCAGTCTCCGTTGTAGTCGAAGGGCCATCTGACGAGGGCGCCGTGGGGGCCGTTCTCCGTGCGTGTGGGCTTTCTGTCGGTTTAGTTCATGGCCGGCGCGGAAAGGATTACGTCAGGACTAAAATCTCGAACTACAATGCCGCTGCTAAGTATGGCCCTTGGTTTGCATTGATTGATTTGGACGATGTGAATGACTGTCCAGGGCGGCTATGTCGTAATTGGTTGCCCGATCCTGAAGAATTCATGGTCTTTAGAATTGCAGTCGTTGAGCTCGAGGCGTGGCTTCTTGCGGACCGCGAGAGTGCTGCGGCGTTCTTGGGGGTTTCGGAGCGGTTGATTTCGCCTGCGCCAGATGGATTGCCTAATCCGAAGGAGTACCTTATCAACCTGGCTCGTCGGTCTAGGAGGCGCGATGTTCGTCGCGGCCTCGTCCCGCGCGACGGCAGCGGTGCGATCGTTGGTCCCACGTATGCATCGGACGTGCGAGACTTCGGCGCAAATGTTTGGCGACCAAGCGTCGCTGCGCAGAGTTCTCCCAGCTTGGCAAGTTGTATGAAACGGTTGCAGCGGCTGTCGGATCAGCTCCGATCGAACCGGACATCAGACTGATAGACGCTACAGTATGCCGATTACTGTGCGAAGAATTCGCCCTCTCTCAGCTCGGTCCGCAGCGTTGACACCTGACCGTATGGGCATGTGTCGAGACGCGCACGTCATGCGGCATGGGGCAGGATGAGCGGGGTTTCCGCACCACCGGGAGGACGCCGTGACCCTCAGCCTGCCGATTGCCCCCGAGGCCAACGCGCTGTTGCAGAGCAGCCCGCTCGCGCTGTTGCTCGGGATGCTGCTTGACCAGCAAGTGCCGATGGAGAAGGCGTTCGCCGGGCCGCAAGTGATCAAGGAGCGGCTCGGGCGGTTCGACGCCCACGCCATCGCCGAGGCGGACCCTGACGAGTTCGCGGCGATGTGCTCGAAGCCGCCGGCCATCCACCGGTTCCCGGGTTCGATGGCCAAGCGGGTCCAGGAGCTGTGCCGGACGCTCGTCGAACGCTACGACGGCCGGGCCGAAGACATCTGGACCGACGGCGACCCGGACGGCAGGACCGTGCTGAAGCGGCTGCGGTCGTTGCCCGGATTCGGGGAGCAGAAGGCGCGCATCTTTGTCGCCCTGCTCGGAAAGCAGTACGGCGTGCAGCCCGCCGGATGGCGGGAGGCGGCCGGGCCGTACGGCGAGGAGGGCTCGCGTCGCTCGGTGGCCGACGTCACCGACGAGCAGTCGCTCCAAGAGGTGCGAGCGTTCAAGAAGCAGATGAAGGCGTCCGCCAAGTCCACCGTCTAATCTAACCGTCCTCCCGTTTCTCACGGACCGTAACTATACATGCGCAATGTGCGAGTTGTGGCTTGCGGTGGTTGACCGGGAGGCTCACGCGGTTTGGGGGCTGGGGCCGTGTCTCTATGGAGCCGATCAATTTGATGTTTCGACGGCCGGGTGGCCAGGTGGCGGTAGCTGGAGCCTCATGATCGTCGTTTCGGTGCGGTAAGCCGCGCTGAGCGCGGTTGCTGGCACCGAAACGGCGATCATCACCAGACCGGCGACGTCTGATCACCGAAAGTGTTAGGTCGTGTGCCTGACGGGCGTCTGCACGGCGGCGTCGCGCTGTGGCGATCTGGTCCGCTACTCGTCGGCCGTGAGCGGACCGGTCAGGTACCGCTGCAGGGTCGGGCCGATCGCGGCGGCCAGCAGGTCGTGGTCGGCCGAGGCGATCGGCTCCAGGCGCAGCACGTAGCGCACCATGCCCAGGCCGGCGATCTGCGACCCGCACAGCGCCGCGCGAAGCTGCGGCTGGTCGACGCCGAGGCGTTCGGTGAGCCGGCCGAACACCAGCTTGGTGATGAACTCGCGCAGCATCCGCGCCGACTCCTCGTGGCTGCTCACCGAGCGGATGAGGGCGATCAGCCGGCCCTGCCCGGCGGTGTCCCACACGGTGAGGAACTGGCGCACGATGCGCTCGCCGACCCCGTCCGGCCCGCCCGCGGCCAGCGCGTCGACCAGGGCGGCCGGGTCGACGGGAATGCTGGTGGCCGCCGCGAACAGGCCTTCCTTGCTGCCGAACCAGTGGTTGACC
>DASSUA010000224.1:0-2795 GCA_035707525.1 Pseudonocardiaceae bacterium | reverse complement strand
CCGCCGACGCCGGTGCCGCGTGGCCGGTGCCCGGGCCTGCCGACGACAAGTACACCCAGGGCGTGGTGGGCGTCTCCGCGGGCTCGGCGACCTACCTCGGCGCCGCGGTGCTCACCGCCGGAGCCGCGGTGCTCGCCACGTCCGGCATGGTCCGCTACGCGGGCGCCGCGGCCGATCCGGTGCGGGCCCGCTGGCCGGAGGTGATCGCCACCGGCTCGGTCGCCGACGCCGGGCGGGTGCAGGCGTGGGCGGTCGGGCCGGGGCTGGGCACCGGTTCGGAGGGACGCTCGGCGCTTCGGCACGTGCTCGGCGACGGGGTGCCGGTGTGCGCGGACGCGGACGCGATCACCCTGCTGGCGCAGGACCCGACGCTGTGGGACGCGCGCGACCCCGGGGTGCCGGTGCTGCTCACGCCGCACGACCGCGAGTTCGCGAGGATCGCCGGGGAGGTCGGCGATGACCGGGTGCGGGCCGCCACAGCGGCCGCCGCGCGGCTCGAGGTGACGGTGCTGCTCAAGGGTCACGTCACGGTGATCGCCGACCCGGACGGTTCGGTGCTGGTGCATCCCTCGGTCTCGTCGTGGCCGGCGACGGCCGGTTCCGGAGATGTCCTGACCGGGCTGATCGGCGCCCTGCTCGCGGCCGGCCGCCCGACGCTGCTGGCCGCCGGGGCCGCGGTGTACGTGCACGAGCTGGCGGCGCGGCTGGCGGCCCGCGGCGCGCCGGCGCCGGCCTCGGCGATCCTCGCCGCGGTGCCGGACGCGATCCGCGCGGTCCGGGGCGCGGCGAAGGCTGGTCATTGCGAAGCGGGAGAAACGCCCGCCGGCGCCGGATGAAACGATGGGGCCATGGCCCCTCCGCGTGCCGAAGTGCTCATCGACCTCGCTGCCATCAGACACAACGTCGAGTTGCTCGTGGCGAGCGCGCCCGGCGCGAAGACGATGGCGGTCGTCAAGGCCGATGCGTACGGCCACGGCATGCTCGACGTCGCCCGCACCGCGCTCTCGGCGGGGGCGGCGTGGCTCGGCGTGTGCACGCTCGACGAGGCACTCGAACTGCGCGAGGCGGGCATCACGGCGCCGGTGCTGTCCTGGTTGCACGCGCCCGACGAGGACTTCGGCCCGGCCGTCGCGGCCGGCGTCGACCTTTCGGTCTCCTCGTGCCGGGCGCTCGACGCGGTGCTGGTCGCGGCCGGTTCGGCGCAACGCCCGGCGAGGGTGCACCTCAAGGTCGACACCGGTCTGAGCCGTGGCGGGGCCCAGCCGGCCGCCTGGCTCGACCTCGTCGAGGCGGCGGCCAAGCACGAGGCCAAGGGCGCGATCGAGGTCGTCGCGGTGTGGTCGCACCTGGCCCATGCCGACGCCCCGGAGCACCCGGTGCTCGACGTTCAACGGGACCGGTTCGAGGCCGCGCACCAGCAGGCGGTCGGCGTCGGGCTGCGACCGCTGCGGCACCTGGCCAACTCGGCGGCCACGGTCACCCGGCCGGACCTGCATTTCGACCTGGTGCGCCCGGGGATCGCGGTGTACGGCCTGTCACCGGTGCCGCCGCGGGGCGATTTCGGGCTGCGGCCGGCGATGACGTTCCGGTCCCGGGCCGTGCTGGTCAAGCGGGTGCCGGCCGGCGAGGGCGTCTCCTATGCCCACACCTGGACCACGCCCGTGCCCTCCAACCTGGCGCTGGTTCCGGTCGGTTATGCGGACGGGGTGCCGAGGCTGCTTTCCGGCCGGCTGCAGGTGCTGCTCGGCGGGCGCCGCCGCCCCGTCGTCGGCCGCGTGTGCATGGACCAGATCGTGGTCGACTGCGGCGACGACCCGGTCGCCGAGGGCGACGAGGTGGTGCTGTTCGGGCCGGGCGACCGCGGCGAGCCGACCGCCCAGGAGTGGGCCGAGGCGCTCGGCACCATCCACTACGAGATCGTGACCGGCATGGTGCGGCCGCGGGTGGTGCGAACGGTCGTGGCGGGCTGATGCGGGGGCGCACGGTCGCGCTGTTCGGCGGCCTGGCCGGCGTCGCCGTGGCCGGCCTCGCGGCGGGCGTGCTCCGTGGCCGGGCTCGCCGCCGGTCGCGCATCACGCTGACCGAGCTGTCGGCCGAGGATGAGTTTGGCGAACTCCCCGCCGAGCGCGGCCTGCAGATCGTCACCGGCGACGGCGTGCGGCTGTGGGTCGAGCAGACCGGGCCGGGCGCGCTGACCGTGGTGTTCTGCCACGGCTTCGTCCTGGACCGGCGGATGTGGTACTTCCAGCGGCGCGACCTGCCGAAGCTGCTCGACGAGCAGGTCGCGATGGTGTGCTACGACCACCGCAGCCACGGGCTCTCGGCACGTTCGTCGCGGCACGCGAGCACGATCGACCAGCTCGGCCGCGACCTCGCGGCGGTGCTGGCGGAGACGGCGCCGCAGGGCCCGGTGGTGCTGGTCGGCCACTCGATGGGAGCCATGACGATCATGGCGCTGGCCGAGCAGCGGCCCGAGCTGTTCGCCGACCGGGTGGTCGGCGTCGCCCTGCTGTGCACGTCAGCGGGGGACCTGGGCCGGCTGGCGCTCGCCAAGCCGTTCCTGTCGGAGCGCAGCGTGCTGACCGCCTTCGGTTCGATCGCGGCCGCGCGCCGGGCGGACGTCGTCGAGTGGGGCCGCCGGCTCACGTCGTCGGCGGCCAAGCCGGTCGTCCGCCGGCTGGCGTTCGGCTCCGGGCCGGTCGCCTCGGTGGTCGTCGACCTGGTCGACCGCATGATCGCGGCCACCCCGTTGCAGGTCATGACCGACTTCGCGCGCACCTTGGGCGAGCACGACC
>DASSUA010000223.1:0-5538 GCA_035707525.1 Pseudonocardiaceae bacterium | reverse complement strand
TGGCCACCGACCGTCCCGCGGTGCGGTTCGGTGCGCTCCGACAGCAGGCCGTACACGGACAGCAGCACGTGGGGGTGGACGTAGCGGCCGACCAGGCCGCTGGAGTTCGCCACCCCGCCGTCGCCGGAGTTGAGCAGGATGCGCGGCGTCTCCAGCGAGTACGCGGCGACGATGACGACGCGGCCGCGTTGCACGTGCCTGGTCCCGGCGGCGTCGACGTACTCGACGCCGGTCGCCCGGTCGCCGTCCGTCGTCACCCGCAGCACGTGGGCCCGGGTGCGGAACTGCGCGCCGTGCCGCCGGGCCTGCGGGATCAGCGTCACCAGCGGGTGCCCGAGCGCGCCGATCGCGCACCCGGCCGAGCACCACCCGACGTACTGGCAGGCCGGACGGCCCTTGTACGGGCGGGAGTTGATCGCCACCGGCATCGGCGCGGTGCGCAGCCCGAGCGCGTCGAACCCGCGGCGCAGCGCCCGGGCCTGCGGCTGCAGGTCCAGCGGCGGCATCGGGTACGGCTCTCCCGGCGGGCGCCAGACCTCGGCCGTGCTGTCGCCGGAGACGCCGATGTCGCGCTGCACGCGGTCGTAGTAGGGGCGCAGTTCGTCGTAGCGGATCGGCCAGTCGAGCCCACGCCCGTACCGGGTCCGCAGCTCGAAGTCGAGCTCGTGCAGCCGCGGCCACAGCGCGAAGTGGTGCGTGCCGGAGCCGCCCAGACCCCAGCCGACCTCGAAGCCGAACGCGATCGGGTTGGCACCCCCCGGAAGGGCGCCGTACGGGCCGTGCAGCGAACGCGCCCAGATCTTGGAGCTGACCAGGTCGCGGACCTGACGCTCCGGCCCGGACTCGAGCACGACCACGCGCTTGCCGGCCTTCGCCAGGACGCCGGCGATCAGCGAACCGGTGAAGCCGGCGCCGACGATGACCGCGTCGGCCACCTCGGGATCGGCGTCCGGCGCACCCTTGGCCAGCGCCGGCGACGAGGACGCCAACTCATGGGCGGCGACGATGGCGCCGGCCCCGCCAATGGTGAACGCCCGGCGGGTGATCTTGCGTTCCGCCTGCGAACCGGTGACGTCCCCGGTGGTGGCGTCGGTGCTGTCTGGGCTCATTCTCGCTCTCTGCGTTCTGGTCGTGGCCCGGCGTGCTGCCCGCTTACCAGGGCGACGGCGGGTCGATCAGGGGCTGGTACGGAAAGTCGAGCCGGGCGAAGCCCTCCTTCGTCCCGTAGACGACGTCGACCCCGTCGCTTCGGGTCAGGAAGTAGAACAGCTCCGCCGGCGGTCCGGCCCACTGCAGGCCGCCGGACATCACGCCGCCGAGAACCTGCCCCTGCTCGGCCGGCGACAGCTCGATGAACCGGCGCCCGAAAGCCTGCTGGCTGGCGCCGTCGAGGGCGGCCAGCCCACCGGCGTAGAACGCACCGTAGGGCGGCGGCCAGCCCAGGTAGCGCAGCAGCAGCCTGGCCTCGGCATGCGGCTTGTTCAGCTGGCTACGGACGAAGTCGCCGACGCCGTGCGCCCTTGCGCCCGGCACGAGCAGCTCGCACCAGGCGCAGAGGGTCTCGATCTGGTGGGGGTCGAGCGCCTCGGTCGTCGCCGCGGCAGCGTCCATCGCACCATCCTCGTGAGGCTTCAGATTTCGGTCCCAGGCGCACAGTTGATCACACCGGACCCGCAGTGAGCGATCATCATGCTGGTTCGCCCGTCGGCAGGCAAGCCCTCTTGATCGGTACATCAGCTCTTGATTCCCCAAGCGCGGGATGCCGGCGGCTGCTCCAGCAGGCCCGGCGCCCTCGGCGCGGGGGCGTCATTCGCTCCCGGCTGGCGGCGCGTGGGCGTCATTCGCTCCGGCTGGGGGTGCGTGGGCGTCGATCGCTCCACAGCGTCACGGTGATGACCGCCGTGTCGGGGGCACCGGGTGTCAGTGGCCGGCGGTCACCGGCATGGCGAGGCTGGGGGTAGACAAGCATGATCCGTGACAAGCTCGCCGGCCAGACGGTCATGGTCACCGGTGGGTGTGGCCCTTCTGGAGAGTTTTGTCCTCAACACCCAACTCTGCGCCCAGCGGCTCGCTCTGGGCGGATTCACCATGACCCGTTGACGGCCATGGAGCCCTGCGCGCTTCTTGATCGATTCGCCCGGCTCATGATCACCGCAATGTGCCGGCGTGGTTACCGATCGCCACCAAACGAGGGGGCGGTGCGCGCACGGCCGGTCACGTAATCGGCCAGCAAGCGGTCAAGATCGCTGAAGGGGTGTGGCTCCTCTGGGGACTATGCCTGCCCGTGCCTTCGCCGGCCTCTCGCCCGTCACCGTCGGTGACCCCTTCCGGTCGCGGGTTTGGGTTATCGGTGTTGATCACGAAGTTGTCGCCCTGCTGAATCGATCCGCGGGGGCGACAACTTCGTGATCAACACCCGGTCTCGCCCACCGAGCCCCCGCGATCCTCACCACCGGTGACCACGAGGGCCGGCACCTGCGCCCCGACCAGGACACCGCAGGTGAGCAGTCTCGACCCCAGAACAGCGACCAACTCGCACGCGGGCGCCCGATCCGGCGCCCGCGATGCCCGGGACCACCGCGAAGCCACCGACGGGCGACGACTGACGGCAGCGGCCGACGCGACAGGAGACGGTCCCCCCAGAAGAGCCACACCTCATCGCCGTTTCGGTGCCACCAACCGCGCTCAGCGCGGCCTGCCGCAGCCAAGCGACGTTGGGTGCGGCTCTGCTGGAGGGCCTGGCGCCCGTCGGCTGGCTGGCACCGATCCGCTCCGGGCACAACCCGTTCATGATCACCGAAAGTGTGAGCCCACCATGCACTCCCGCGCCCAAACCGCATGGTGAGCTCACACTTTCAGCGATCATGAACACATCCCGCCGCCCGAGCCACGCCAAGAGCGGTTGACAGCACCCAGACGACAAGCCTGAACCAACCAGCGACACCCACCGTACGAATGAAGTCACCGAATGTGACGACGGGTGGCAGGGGCCGACCTGGCGGAGGGCAGTCCCAACCCTTCCGCCAGAAGAGCCACACCCATCGCTGAAAGCGTGCGGTCACCATGCGGTCTGGGCGCGAAAGTGCACGGTGGGTTCACACTCTTGGTGGATCACAGCCGGACTGAGGCCAGCATTGACCGGTAACGGCCGCCGGCCGGCAGCGCGGCCCCACGGCCGGCGGCGCACCACCAAGCCCCGCACCACCAAGCCCCGCACCGACCGCGATCACGTACGCACCCGTCGACTGCCGGCCGCACCACCTCGACCCCGATGATCAGGCCGCTGGGTAGCATCGATGCGTCAGTCAGGTAAGGGGGAACTGGAAGTGAGTCAGGAGCCGCGGGCCGACCCGCGCGCCCGTGCCGAGGCCCCTTCACCCCCAGCTGCGCTACCGGCCGACGCGCGCCCCACCGAGCCGCCGCCCACGGAACTGCCATCCGCCGAGCCGCCGGCTACAGAGTCGCCGCCGGTGGCAACCGGGGTCCTGACGCCGTCCGCTCCCGAAGGCGATACGACCTGGCCGAACGAGGCGCCCGACGCCGGCCGGTCGACGGCCCGAAAGGCCGAGGCATCACCGGCGTTCAAGGCTCCCACATCGGACAACGATTCGCCGGCTGCGCCTTCGCTCCGTCCCGCCGGGGCCGCCGGGTCCGCCGAGCCCGCCGAGCCCGCCGAGCCCGCCGGGTCCGCCGCAAAGCGCACACCAGCGGGCGGCGGATCCGTAGCTGCGCCTGATTCGGCGACCGCGCCAGACCTCGACGACCGACCGGCACCTGACGCCGCGCCTCCTGATCCCAGCCGGCTGCCGGTGGCACGCGCGGCCGTTACGCCGGCCGTTGTCGAGCCGGAGACGATTCCCGCGGCCGCCAGCCCGGAGGCAGCCCTCGCCGTCGTCGGGCCGGAGCGGGCACTGGCGCTGCGACCGAAGCGTTCGCGAGCCTGGGGCCGGTGGTGGCAGGCGCTGTGGACGGTGCTGGAGATCGTGCTCGCCCTGGCGGCTGCCGCCGTCCTGCCGATCTGGGCGGGTGGCATCGACGTGGACCCGCTCGACCGGACCGGGCAGGTCAGCGGTCTGGCCGCAGTGCAGCTTCGGTTCGCGATCGTGGCCGGAGCGCTGGTCGCGGTGCTGCTGCTGGCGCACTGGCTGCTTCCGGCGCGGCACCGGCACGTGATAGCGCGCCTCGGCTGTGCGGTGGCGGCCGGCCTGGCCTCGGGCGTCGTTGCCGCCGGCATCGTTGTCGCGATGCTCGGCACCAGGTGGGCGCTATGGACCGGCGGCGGCGACTACACCGTCCTCATTGACTGGGTCCAGATGCTTCGTGCCGGCCAGGACATACCCGACCACTACCCACCGCTGATCCTCTACATCATCGACCAGGTGGCATCGGCCAGCGACCTCCCACCGCGCTATGCGTTGCAGGGCGTGCAGGTCGCGGGGACGGCGCTGTTCGGGCCGGCCGCGTACCTTTGCTGGCGGCTCGTGCTGCGGCCGGGCTGGGCGCTGGGCATCGGCGTGGTGGCGATGCTGCCGTTCATCGAGCCGGTCAAGCCGTACCCGCAGATCACGCTCGTGATGCTGGTCCCGGTGGTCATCGCGTTCGTGAGCCGGATCCGTCACGCCGGTGATCGGGCCTGGTACCTGGTGGTCGTCACAGGGTTGCTGTTCGGTGCCGGGTTCGGCCTGCTGTTCCTGCTGTACTCCGGGTGGTTCGTGTGGGTCGCCCCGGGGGTGGTGCTGGCAACGCTGCTGCTCGTGCCCTGGCGGGCGGCCCCGGGTCGGGCGCTGGTCATACTCGGGTGCGCCGCGGGCGTGTTCCTGACGATCGTGCGGGTGCATCTTGGCGCCCTGTTCAGCTCGACCGGCGGCAGCCGGGATGCGTTCTTCTACAACGACACCGAGACCGAACCCACCTACATCGCGATGTGGACCAACGACCGGGAAGCGTGGACCGGCCCGGTCTGGCCGCCGCCCGGCGAGCTCGGCGGCGTCGGCCTTTTCACGGTCATGCTGGCGGCCGGCCTCGGTGTGGCGATCTGGCTGGGCTGGCGGCGCACCGCGGTCATCGTGCTGGTCGCCGGGGTAGCCAGCGCCTGGGTGACCCGGATGTGGCTGGCCAGCGAGATGTACGAGCTGCAGTTGGTTCGGCTCTACCCGCGCACAACGATGATCATCTTGTACAGCCTGCTCATCCTGACCGGGCTGGCCGTCAGGTACGGCGGCCAGGCGCTGAGTGGGCGGGCGCCGGCCACCGGGGCGACCGGCGGCCCGGCGCTGAGTGGCCTGGCGCTGAGTGGCCGGCCGCCGGCCGCCGCGGCGACTGCACCGGCCGGTCTGCTGTTGCTGCCGCTGCTGTTCCTGTTCGCCTCCGCCGGCTCGGCCCTTGCCGACCGCTACATGCCGGACCCGCGGCTGAACCACCCCGGCTACTTCACTTACGTCGCCCACACGATCAGGCATTACGACGGCACCTGTCCCGAGTATGGCGAACAGCACCACCTCTGCCGCTGACCCGGCCGCCTCCACCCGAGGGCGCCGG
>DASSUA010000222.1:0-6940 GCA_035707525.1 Pseudonocardiaceae bacterium | reverse complement strand
AGCGCAGCGTCGGCCACGCGCCCTCCAGCGGCCGGGCGCCCGAGCCGCGGTGCGCCGCGGCCGAGCCGTAGCCGAACCGCGGGTCCAGGTCCACCCCCGGGCGGGCGAGCAGCAGCGTGGTGCCGGTGCCCACCCGGTCGGGGCAGAACGCCCTGGCCGCACCGCACCCGGCGAACGCGGCGAGGGCCGCATCGAGCTCGCCGCTGCGCAGGGCGGGCAGGTCGGACTGCAGGGCGCCGACGGTGGCGCGCGGGTCCCTGGCGCCGAGCACCTGCGCGCCGTGGCGCAGCGCGGGGTTGAGGCCGGCGTCGGGCTCGTCCGGCATCACGTCGGTGCCGTCGCGACGCAGCACCCGCACCGCATGCGGGTCGGAGCAGATCGCCAGCACCCGGCGCACCCCGGCGGCCGCGGTCGCGGCGGCGACCGTGTCCCGGACCAGGGCCAGCGCCAGCTCGCGGTGCGCCCGCTCGTCCCGCGCCGGCCAGGCCCCGCGCAGCCGCGTCTTCGCCAGGTGCAAAGGCTTGACCGGCACGAGCAGGTCGACGGCGGTCACACGGCCAATCTTCACACCGCCCGGATCCCGGCTCAGCCGAGGTCCACTGGACCGGGTTCCCGGTGCCCGGGGAGGATGCACACCGTGGCACGCGAAAAGGGTGGCTTTTGGCTCGGCGCCGCGGTCGGGCTGTTCTACCCGGCCGCCTGGGTGGCCGGGCACCGTATGTTCGTCGGCGAGGAGCACATACCGCAGACCGGGCCGGCGATCATCGCCGCCAACCACATCTCCTACCTGGACCCGGTGTACACGGCGGTGTTCGTGCACCACGCCGGGCGGATCCCGCGGTTCATGGCCAAGCACACCGTGATGGGACTGCCGCTGATCGGCACGCTGGCGCGCAAGCTGCAGCAGATCCCGGTCTACCGCGGTGGCCCGGATGCCAGGGAGAGCCTGCGGGCCGCGCTGCAGGCCCTCGACGACGGCAAGACCGTGATCATCTATCCGGAGGGCACGATCACCAGGGACCCCGACTTCTGGCCGATGCGCGCCCGCACCGGGGTGGCGCGCCTGGCGCTGGAGTGCGACGTGCCGGTCATCCCGCTCGTGCACTGGAACACGCACCTGGTCTACGACCACTACCACGGCAAGAAGTTCCGGCCGCTGCCGCGCAAGACCATCGTCACCCAGGCCGGCGGCCCGATCGACCTGTCGGCGTTCCGCGGCCGCCCGATCGACGGGCCGCTCATGCGCGAGGTGACCGACGAGGTCATGCGCGCGGTGCGGGACGTGCTCGCCGCGGTCCGCGGTGAGCAGGCGCCGGAGCGGTTCTACCTGCCACAGCAGGGGCGCGGGTGATCGTGCAGCGGGTCACCGTCCTGGGCGCGGGCTCATGGGGCACGACGTTCGCCAAGGTGCTCGTCGACGCCGGGCGCGACGTCGTGCTGTGGGCCCGCCGTCCCGAGATCGCCGACTCGATCACCAGACGGGGCCGCAACCCCGACTACCTTCCCGACGTCCAGCTGCCGGCCGGCCTGGACTGCACGGTGGAGCCCGCCAAGGCCCTCGCCGGGGCCGACCTGGTCGTGTTCGCCGTGCCGGCGCAGTCGCTTCGCGAGAAGCTGCGCGGCTGGCGGGACCTGCTGCCGCCGGAGGCCACGCTGCTGAGCCTGGCCAAGGGCGTCGAGCAGCGGACGCTGCGGCGAATGAGCCAGGTGATCGTCGAGGTGGCCGGGGTGCCGGTCGAGCGGGTCGCGGTCCTTTCCGGACCGAACCTGGCCCGCGAGATCGTCGTCGAGCAGCCCACCGCGACCGTCGTGGCGTGCGTCGACCACGACCGCGCCGTGGCGCTGCAGTCGGCGATCCGGACCGGCTACTTCCGGCCCTACACCAACACCGACGTGGTCGGCTGCGAGCTGGCCGGGGCGTGCAAGAACGTGATCGCCCTGGTGTGCGGGATGGCGGTCGGGATGGGCTTCGGCGACAACACGACCGCGTCGCTGATCACCCGCGGCCTGGCCGAGACGGCCCGCCTCGGGGTCACCTTCGGCGCGGACCCGCTGACGTTCGCCGGCCTCGCGGGGCTCGGTGACCTGGTGGCGACGTGCTCGTCGCCGCTGTCGCGCAACCGCTCGCTCGGCATGCGGCTCGGCCAGGGCATGACCCTGGCGCAGGCGCTGACGGCGACCAAGGGCCAGGTCGCCGAGGGCGTCCAGTCGGCAACGGCCATCCACGCCCTCGCCGTCACGCACGGCGTCGACATGCCGATCGTGGACGCGGCACGCCGGGTCTGCCAGGGCGATCTGACCCCGGCCGGCGCCGCCGCCGAGATGCTCGAGCGCACCCCGAAGCCGGAGCTGCGTTGACCGGAGCAGGAGTCGGCTTCGGCGACTAGCGTCGGGGCCATGTGGGGTGACGGCACTCGATGCGTGCAGGCCGGCCACGTCGACTCGCCGGCGCCGGGGCAGCCGCTGGCGCCCGGTCCGGTGTTCGCCGCGCCGTACCACATGGCCGCGGACGGGCCCGGCGAGGTGGACTTCTACGGCCGCAACGGCAACCCGACGTGGCGGCTGCTCGAGGCCGCCATCGGTGAGCTCGACGGCGGGCGGTGCGTGCTGTTTCCGTCCGGCATGGCGGCGATCAGCACGACCTTGCGCACCCTGCTGCGGCCGGGCGACACCGTCGTGCTGCCGTCCGACGGCTATTACCAGGTGCGGCAGTTCGCCCAGGCCGAGCTCGTCCCCACCGGGATCCGGGTGCGCGAGGTGCCGACGCCGGGCCCGTGGCCCGATGACGTGTTCGACGGCGCCGCGCTGGTCCTGCTGGAAACCCCGTCCAACCCGGGACTGGACGTGTGCGACGTGGTCGAGCTTGCCGCCCGCGGTCGCGCCACGGGTGCCCTCGTCGCGGTCGACAACACGACCGCCTCGCCGCTGGGCCAGCGACCGCTCGAGCTCGGCGCGGACCTCGTCGTCGCCAGCGACAGCAAGGCTCTCACCGGTCACAGCGACCTCGTCCTCGGTCACGTGAGCGTGAACCCGTCGGACCGGTCGGACCTCGCCGAGCGGCTCGTCGCCGCGCGCACCCGGTCCGGCTCGGTACCCGGGCCGTTCGAGGCGTGGCTGGCGCTGCGCAGCCTGGGCACCCTCGACCTGCGGCTGGCCCGCCAGGCCGAGAACGCCCGGGCCGTCGCCACCGCGCTGCGCGCGCACCCCGCGGTGCGCGGCCTGCGCTGGCCCGGCCTGCCCGAAGATCCCGCGTTCCCGGTCGCGTCGGCGCAGATGCGCCGCTTCGGCGGCGTGCTGCGGTTCGAGCTGGCGTCGGCGGCCGCCGTCGCCGAGTTCGTCGGGGCCAGCCGGCTCGTGCTCAACGCGACCAGCTTCGGCGGGCTGCACACCACCGCCGACCGCCGCGCGCAGTGGGGCGACGGGGTTTCGGAGGGGTTCGTGCGGCTCTCGCTCGGCTGCGAGGACGCTGACGATTTGGTGAAAGACATACTCGCGGCGCTCGACGCGCTCCCGTAAGGTTCCTCGCATGTCCGCGTTCCGCTGCTGTTGTCCAGGTCCGGTAGGCCTGGCGAGGGTGGCGAGCGCGCTGTGTCGCTCCTGGTGAGATACCCAGTCCATCCAACAGCTGTGGCCCTGCCGCCACTGCTGTTGCGTGGCGGCGGGCCGTCCGAACCCACTAGGAGCCCGTCATGTTTGCAGTTCCCGACCTCACCGTGCCGGCCACCGGAGCGCTTAGCCTGCTGCCGCCGGCGACCATCCTGCGCACCGTCGCCGCCGACCTCCCCGCCTGGCGCCACCTGATCCGGTACGAGCAGAGCGAGCCCAGCCAGGTGCGGCTCGACGTCGACCATCCCGACCTCGAGCTGTGGCTGCGGGGCTGGCTGCCGGGTCAGTCGGCGCCGCTGGTCCCGGCCGAGACGATGTTCACGGTCGTGATCGGATGGGTCGCCGAGCTCGGCGACCCCGGCTGGCGGGTCGTGCGAGCCGGCCAGACCAGGATCCTCGGCCGCGGCCGCGACCACCGGCTGACCAACCACGGCCAGCTGCCGGCCGTCACGATGCACGCGACGACCAGGGCGCCGCGGGTTCACCGCTGACCGGCTCCATCCTGAACTGGCGGGTCGACCCCTGGGCCGGCCGGTTCACCTGGCGCCGGTAGCGTCGGTTGACATGACAGCACCCAGGATCCGTGTCGCCGTGGTCTTCGGCGGGCGCAGCCCGGAACACGCCATCTCGTGCGTGTCGGCCGGCAGCGTCCTCACCCACCTTGACTCCGACCGGTTCGAGGTCGTCCCGGTGGGCATCTCCCCCGAGGGGGCCTGGGTGCTCGGCACCGACGACCCGGCGGCGCTGCGGATCCGCGACCGGGAGCTGCCCGCCGTGTCCGGCGGGTTGGCGCTCGCCCTGCCCGGCGACCCCACGCGCGGTGGGCTCGTGCTGCTCGAACCGGACCGCGCCGGCGAGGTGTTCGCCGGCGTGGACGTCGTGTTCCCGCTGCTGCACGGGGCCTACGGGGAGGACGGCACGATCCAGGGGTTGCTGGAGATGGCCGGCATCCCCTACGTCGGCGCCGGCGTGCTCTCCAGCGCGGTCGCGATGGACAAGGAGTACAGCAAGAAGCTGCTGGCCGCCGAGGGCCTGCCGGTCGGCGACCTGGTGGTGCTGCGCCCGGGGACGGCCATGCTCACCGACGCCCAGCGCGACCGGCTCGGCCTGCCGGTGTTCGTCAAGCCCGCGCGGGCCGGCTCCTCGATCGGCATCAGCCGGGTCACCGGGTGGGCGGCGCTCGGCGAGGCCCTGGCGCTGGCCAGGCGGACCGACCCGAAGGTGCTCGTCGAGGCCGCGGTCGCCGGCCGCGAGATCGAGTGCGGCGTGCTGGAGTTCCCCGACGGCCGCGTCGAGGCCTCGCTGCCGGCCGAGATCCGGTTCGTCGGCGACGGGGTCGACTGGTACGACTTCGACGCCAAGTACCTCGACGACGTGTGCGAGTTCGACGTGCCGGCCAAGCTCGACGACGACGTCACCGCGCGGCTGCGCGCCATGGCGGTCGAAGCGTTCCAGGCCCTGGACTGCCAGGGCCTGGCCAGGGTCGACTTCTTCGTCGGCCAGGACGGCGCGCTGACCGTCAACGAGGTCAACACGATGCCGGGCTTCACGCCGATCTCGATGTTCCCGCGGATGTGGGCGGTGACCGGGGTCGACTTCCCGGCGCTGCTCGGCACCCTCATCGACACCGCGATCGCCCGCGGCACCGGCCTGCGCTAACCCTCTGCGCTAGTTCGAAATCACCAAGCGCCGCCCCCGTCCCTTCGGGCCACTTGGGGAGCTTCAGTTCCACCGGGGCAACTGAAGCTCCCCAAGTGCCGCGCATGACGGGGGCGACGATCACGACGTGGGCGTTACCGATGGCCACCGATGACGGCGGCGGTTGGGCGCCCTCGGCAGAGCTCGGGCACCATGAGCTAGCTGACCAAGATCGCTGAAAGTGTGAGCTCACCATGCAGCGTGGGCGTGAGAGTGCATGGTGGGCCAACACTTTCCGCGATCATGTCCTGAAGGCCCTGAAAGGGCTCACTTGGGGACCCTTAGTTCCACATGCGGCTCTAACGGTCCCCAAGTGACCGGAATCTGACGATCCTTGACTACTTTCGATGATCATGGCCGGAGTTGGGCCAGCTTGCGGCCGGTAACAGCGGCCGGTGCCGGCGCGCTGCGCTGAAGCCGGCACCGACCGCGACTTCGTGCATGCCATCGGTCACCGGAGCCCGGCGGGACTGGCCTGGAGGCATGAGCCGGAGCTCCTGCTGCTCCCGCCGTGCACTCGCACCGGACAAAGCAAGGGGCGCCCCGGTTCGCACCAGAGCGCCCCTTGCGGGTTGTATCAGGCGAGGGTGATGACCAGCTTCGCCTTGTGCTGGGAGCCGGCCGCCACCTGGACCTCGGCACCGCGGGCCGTCTGGACCACGCGGTAGGCCACGGCGCGCCCGTCGAGCGTCACCGAGGCGACCGAGGCGCCGTCCGGCAGCACGGCACCGATCGTGAGCGTCACCCCACCAAGGTGGTCGGCGCGCACGGTGGTGCACAAGAAGCCGTCACCCGCCTCGGCGGTCACATCCACCGAGCCGGAGCCGAGGTGGATCGACCTGCCGGAGACCGACGGCTGCCCGTCCGGGACCTGCGGGACGATCGACAGGCGCCCGTTACCCAGGTCCGGCGAGACGCCGAGCTGCTGGTGCACGACCGGCCACAGCGTGCCGTACGTGCCCCAGGCCTGCAGCATCATCGACCGATCGGTGAAGCCCCGCTCGATGTTGGCCCCGAAGCCGGGCGACGGGGCGATCTCGGGCATGGCGCCCGGGGTCTCCCAGACCGACGGGTCGAGCTGGATCCGGGCGTTCGCGGTGGTGTAGTGCCGCTGCTGCGTCGGACCCATCCGGCCGAAGTTGCCCTCGCCCACCGCCATCACGGCGGTGTTGAGCGAGAATACAGACCGCTCGCTCGGCACGGTGGACACCACGCTGTCACACGACGGCCCTGGGTTGCCCCCTGGTGCGGAGGTCGGACCGGTGCCGGTGTGGTACATGCCGAGCGGGTCGGTGTAGCAGTTGCGCTCCCGCTGGCTCAGCGCGATGTTGCCGTGGTTCGGCTCGGCCAGCGGCCGGATCGAGCCGTCCGGCATGCGCAGCGTCGCCTCCATCGGCGTCACCCCGATCCAGTGCCGCTGGAAGATCCGGGTGTTGTCGTTGGCCGGATTGGCCGGGTCGTCGATCGAGTCGGCGTAGGAGTCGGCGTCGGCGCCGTACCACCACTGCGCCTCGAACCTGGACTCCAGGTCGGCGGCCTTGGCGCTCGCCCATGCCGCCCGCGCGGTGTCGCCCTTGCTGGTCGCCAGGGCCGCCAGGTCGCGAAGGCCCCTGATCAGGTAGACGGTGCTGTCGAG
>DASSUA010000221.1:0-3916 GCA_035707525.1 Pseudonocardiaceae bacterium | reverse complement strand
TGATCGAGCCCAGGCGCAGCGGCCCGTCCTCGCGCTCTTGGCCGTAGGTGGCGAGCAGGGCTCCGGCCTCGATCGGGTCGCCGAGCGTGGTGCCGGTGCCGTGCGCCTCGACCGCGTCGACGTCGGCGGCGGTGAGCCCGGCGCCGGCGAGTGCCGCGCGGATCACCCGCTCCTGCGAAGGGCCGTTGGGCGCGGTGAGCCCGTTGGACGCGCCGTCGGAGTTGACCGCCGTGCCCCGGACGAGCGCGAGCACCGGGTGGCCGTTGCGCCTGGCGTCGGAGAGCCGCTCGACCACGAGCACGCCGACGCCCTCCGACCACGCCGTGCCGTCCGCGTCCGCGGCGAACGAGCGGCACCGGCCGTCGGCGGACAGCCCGCGCTGGCGGGAGAACTCGACGAACGTCTCCGGCGTGGCCATCACGGTCACCCCGCCGGCCAGCGCCAGCGTGCACTCGCCGTGGCGCAGCGACCGCACCGCCAGGTGCAGCGCGACCAGCGACGATGAGCACGCCGTGTCGACGCTGATCGCCGGGCCTTCGAAGCCGAAGCTGAACGCGACGCGGCCGGAGACGATCGAGCCGGTGCTGTTGCTGCCCGCGTAGTCGTGGTACTGCACGCCGGCGAAGACGCCGGTGCGGCTGCCGCGCAGCGTCACCGGGTCGATGCCGGCCCGCTCCAGCGCCTCCCAGGACGACTCCAGCAGCAGCCGCTGCTGCGGGTCCATCGTGGTCGCCTCGTTCGGGCCGATCCCGAAGAACTCGGCGTCGAACTCGCCGGCGTCGTAGAGGAACCCGCCGGCGCGCACGTAGGTGGTGCCCGGCCGCTGCCCGGTCGGGTCGTAGATCGTCTCGGTGTCCCAGCCGCGGTCGGCCGGGAACTCGCCGATCGCGTCGACCTCGTCGCGCACCAGCCGCCACAGGTCCTCCGGCGACCGCACTCCGCCCGGGAACCGGCAGGCCATGCCGACGATCGCGACCGGCTCGTCGGTCTCGCGCCGCGCCGGTTCGGCGGGCCGGTCGCCCTCGGCTCCGAACAGTTCAGCGGCGATGTGGTCGGCTACCGCCTCGCACGTCGGGTAGTCGAAGACCAGCGTCGCCGGCAGCCGCAGCCCGGTGGCGGCGTCGAGGCCGTTGCGCAGGGCGACCGCGGTCAGCGAGTCGAAGCCGAGCGACGCGAAGCTGTGGTCGGGCCGGATCTCGGCCGGGCCGGCGTGGCCGAGCGCGGCGGCGACCTGGCCGCGGACCAGCTCGAGGAGCACATCGCGCCGGCGGGCGGCCGGCAGCGCGGCGAGCCGGCCCGCGAACGCCGATCCGGTGGCGGCCTCGCCCGCCGCCCGTGGCAGCCCGGCCCGGCCGGTCAGGTTGCGGAACACCGGCAGCGCGCCCATTGCCTCGCCGCGCAGCACCGAGCGGGCCAGCCGGACCGGGACGGTCACCGGCTCGGCACCGGCAATCGCCGCGTCGAGGCAGGCCAACCCGTCCGCCAGCGGCAGCGGCAGCATGCCGGTGCGCGCGAGCCTTGCCTGGTCGGCGGTCGCGGACATGCCTTGCTCTTCGGTCGTGGTCCACAGGCCCCACGCAACCGACAGGGCGGGCAGACCGGCGGACCGGCGCATGGTGGCCAGCGCGTCGAGGTAGGCGTTGGCCGCCGCGTACGGCGCCTGCCCGGGGGCGCCGAGCACGCCGGCGACCGAGGAGAACAGCACGAACGCGGTCAGGTCCGGCCCGCCGGCCAGCTCGTGCAGGTGCCAGGCGCCGTCGACCTTCGGCCGCAGCACGGCATCGAGCCGCCGCGGCGTCTGCGCCTCGACGACCCCGTCGTCGGTGATCCCGGCCAGGTGGAACACCGCCGTCAGCGGCGCCTCGGCGGGTACGCCGGCCAACACGGCGGCGAGTGCCGCCCGGTCGGCGACATCGCACGCGGCCACCGTCACCTCGGCGCCGAGGGTGGTCAGCTCGGCGGTGAGCTCGGCCGTGCCCGGCGCCGCCGGGCCGCGCCGGCTCAGCAGCAGCAGCCGCCGGACCCCGTGCGCCGTCACCAGGTGGCGGCTCAGGGCGGCGGCCAGCGCGCCGGAGGCACCGGTGACCAGGACCGTGCCGGACAACGAAGGGGCGGTGCCGTCCGGCGCGGGCACCCGGATCAGCCGGGCGACGCTGACCGTCCCGCCGCGCACGGCGAGCTGGGTCTCCCCCGCGGCGGCGAGCCCGAGCGCCACCGGCACAGTCGCGCCGAGGTCGGCCCCGTCGTCGAGGTCCAGCAGCAGCACCCGCCCCGGATGCTCGGACGCCGCCGAGCGCAGCAACCCCCACGAGGCGGCCCCGGCGAGATCGTCCGCCGGTTCCCCGGCCACCGCCACCGCGCCCCGGGTGACCAGCACCAGCGAGGACTGCGCGTACCGGGCGTCGGTGACCAGGGTCCGCACGGCGTGCAGCGCCTCGCCGGTCGCCGCGCGCACGGCATCCGGGGTGCGGCCGGCCCGGCAGGTCAGCACCAGCACTGCAGGCACCGGCCGGTCGCCGGCAAGTCCCACACCGCCGGCGATGCCGGCAAGTCCCACACCGCCGGCGGTGTCGGCAAGTTCCACACCGCCGGCCGCCTCGAAGTCCGCCCACTGCGCGTCCACCGGCTCCGGGGCCGGCACCGGGTGCCACCGCAGCGCGTACTGCCGCCGGTCCGGGCCGGTCGCGGGCGTCGAGCGGTCCAGCGGGCGGAACGCGACCGAGTCGATGTCGAGCACCGGCGCCCCGGCGCCGTCCCAGGCGGCCAGCCGGAACTGGTCCTCGCCGGCCGGCGTGAAGCGCACCCGCAGCACCGACGCCCCGGTCGCGGCCAGCCGCACGCCGGTGAACGCGAACGGCAGCCGCGCGGTGCTGTCCGGGCCGCCGTCCGGGTCGCTGTCCGCCTCGCCGTCCGCCTCGCCGTCCGCACCGTTGAGCAGGTGCAACACGTGGGTCGCGGCGTCCAGCACGGCCGGATGCAGGTTGAACCGGCCGGCGTCGTGCGGCACCCCGTCGGGCAGGCGCACCTCGGCGAACAGCTCGCCGTCGCGCCGCCACGCCGCGCTCAGCGAGCGGAACACCGGCCC
Organism: Pseudonocardiaceae bacterium; assembly: GCA_035707525.1. Lineage (GTDB taxonomy): Bacteria > Actinomycetota > Actinomycetes > Mycobacteriales > Pseudonocardiaceae > DASSUA01. The sequence goes on along the minus strand of DASSUA010000221.1, from coordinate 831 downwards.
GTACTCCAGCGCGGCCCGCCCGAGCCGCTCGTAGAGCTCCGCCAGCTCGAACGGCTCGGCTCCCGGCGGCGGCCAGTGCGCCATCCCGTCGCCCGTGGCCCGCGCCGCCGGCTCGACCGCCGCCGGCTCGACCGCCGCCGTGCAGCGCCCGGCGGCGTGCCGCGTCCAGCCGGCCACGGGGCCAAGATCCGGGTCGGCCGGCGCCGAGTAGATGCCGAACATCCGCGCCCCGCCGGCGTCCGCGGCGTCGACCACCACCTGCAGGCGGACGGCCCCGTGCTCGGGCAGGGTCAGCGGCGCGTGCAGGGTCAGCTCGTCGAGCCGGCCGCAGCCGGCCTGCTGTCCCGCGTACATGGCGAGCTCGAGGAACGCGGTGCCGGGCAGCGCCACGACGCCGCCGACCCGGTGGTCGGCCAGCCACGGGGCGCCGGCCGAGGACAGCCGGCCGGTGAGCACCAACGCGTCGCGGTCGGCCACCGTCACCGCCGCACCCAGCAACGGGTGCCCGGTCCGGTCGAGCCCGGCCGCCGCGGGGTCGCCTGCGGTCGCGGTCCGGTCGAGCCAGTACCTGCGGCGCTGGAAGGTGTAGGTCGGCAGCTCGACGCGCCGCGCGCCGCGGCCGGCGTACACCGCGCTCCAGTCCACCGGCTGCCCGTCGGCGTGCAGCGCGGCGACCGCGGCGAGCGCGCCGCGATGCTCGTGCCCGGGCGCCCGGCCCGGGGCCAGCACCAGCGGCCGCGGCCCGGTGTCCGCGCCGGGGTCGATCAGGGCGGCGAGGACGCCGCCGGGGCCGAGCTCGACGTAGCGGTTCACGCCCTGCGCGGCGAGCTC
>DASSUA010000220.1:0-3000 GCA_035707525.1 Pseudonocardiaceae bacterium | reverse complement strand
CGCCAGCACCGCCTGCGCCTCGATCGGATCCCCCAACCGCGTCCCGGTCCCGTGCGCCTCCACCACATCCACCTCGGCCGCGGCCAACCCCGCCTCGGCCAACGCCTGCCGGATCACCCGCTCCTGCGCCGGCCCGTTCGGGGCCATCAGCCCATTCGAGGCGCCATCGGAGTTGACCGCGCTGCCGCGCACCACGGCCAGCACCGGGTGGTTGCGCTGTCGCGCCTCCGAAAGCCGCTCCACCAGCACCATTCCCGCGCCCTCGCCCCACCCGGTGCCGTCGGCCGCCTCGGCGAACGACTTGCACCGCCCGTCCGCCGCCAACCCGCGCTGCTTGGAGAACTCCACGAACGTCATCGGGGTGGCCATCACCGTCACCCCACCCACCAACGCCAGCGAACACTCCCCCCGCCGCAACGCCTGCACCGCCAGATGCAACGCCACCAACGACGACGAACACGCCGTATCCACCGTCACCGCCGGACCCTCCAGGCCCAACGTGTAGGCGACCCGGCCCGACACCACGCTGCCGGAGTTACTGGCGGTGACGTAGTCGTGGTACATGACCCCGGCGAACACGCCCGTGCGGCTGCCCCGCAATGAGTGCGGGTCGATCCCGGCCCGCTCGACCGCCTCCCAGGCCACCTCCAGCAGCAGCCGCTGCTGCGGATCCATGGCCTGCGCCTCGCGCGGCGAGATCCCGAAGAACTCGGCGTCGAACTCGGCCGCGTCGTAGAGGAACCCGCCCTGATCGGTGTAGGAGCGGCCCTCGCGGCCCGGCTCCGGGTCATACAGCGCGGTCACGTCCCAGCCGCGGTCGGCGGGGAAGCCCGACACCGCGTCGGTCCCGCCGGCCACCAGCCGCCACAGCTCCTCCGGCGAGGACACCCCACCGGGGAACCGGCAGCCCATGCCGACGATCACCACCGGATCGTCGGCGGCGGGCGCGGGCCCAAGCGGCGGCCCGGTCACTGCCGCCGCCGGTTCGGCTGCCGCCAGCTGGGCGGCCAGCTGGTCGGCGACCGCGGTGCACGTCGGGTGGTCGAAGATCAGCGTCGCCGGCAGGGCCAGGCCGGTGCGCGCGGTGAGCGCGTTGCGCAGCTCCACCGCGCTCAGCGAGTCGAAGCCGAGGTCGTCGAACGGCCGGTCGACGTCGATGGCGTCGGTCGACGCGTGCCCGAGCACCGCCGCCACCTGGCTGACGACGATGTCGAGCAGCAGCTCCGTGGCGCGCTGCGGGTCGAGCCCGGACAGCGCCTGCCGCAGCGACCCGGCGTCCTGCCCGGCCGCCCGGCGCGCCGGCGGCACCAGGGCGTGCAGCAGCGGCGCGAGCGTGTCGCCGCGCGCCCGCAGCGCCCCGGTGTCCAGGCGCATCGGCACCGGGGCGGGCTCGGCCGACCCGGTACACAGCGCGTCGAACAGCGCGAGCCCCTCCTGTGCCGACAGCAGCGGCAGGCCCGAGCGCCCGCGCGCGGCGCGGTCCTCGGCGGCCACCGTCGCCGTCAACCCGGTGACGAGGTCCCAGCCGCCCCAGGCCAGCGACACCGCCGGCAGGCCCAGCGCGCGCCGGTGCGCGGCGAGCCCGTCGAGGAACGCGTTCGCCGCCGCGTAGTTGCCCTGTCCGGGCGCGCCGAGCACGCCCGCGGCCGAGGAGAACAGCACGAACGCCGCCAGGTCGCGATCGCGGGTCGCCTCGTGCAGGGCGAGCGCACCTTCGACCTTGGGCGCGAGCACGGTGCGCAGCCGCTGCGGCGTCAGCGCGGAGATCACGCCGTCGTCCAGCACGCCCGCCGCGTGCACGACCGCCGACACCGGGTACCGGTCCAGCAGGTCGGCGACCGCGGCGGCGTCGCCGACGTCGCAGGCCACCACCTCGGCGCGGGCGCCGTGCCCGGCCAGCTCGGCGACCAGCCCGGCCGCGCCGTCCGCGTCCGGGCCGCGCCGGCTGACCAGCAGCAGCTCGGTGACGCCGTGCGCGGCGGCCAGGTGCACGGCGACCAGCCGGCCAAGGCCCCCGGTCGCGCCGGTGACGAGCACCCGCCCGCCCCAGTCGACGGCGCCGGCGTCGCCGGCCGGGGCGGCGCGCACCAGCCGCGCGGCGTAGGCGGTGCCGCCGCGCACCATGAGCTGCGGTTCACCCAGTCCGGCCAGGGCGGCCAGGTCGGTCCCGGGGCCGGCGTCTGGGCCGGTGTCTGGGCCGCTGTCAGGGCCCACGTCGACGAGCACGACCCGGCCCGGGTGCTCGGCCTGCGCCGAGCGCACCAGCCCCCACACGGCGGCGCCGGCCAGGTCGTCGACGCCCTCGCCGGCCCGAGCCACCGCGCCCCTGGTCACCACGGCGAGCGTGCGCTCGCCGGCGGAGTCCTCGGCGAGCGCCTGCAGGGCGGCCAACCCCCGGCCGGTGGCGGCGTGCACCGCGGCCGCGTCGGTGCCGGGCTCGATGTGCAGCACGTCGACGGCGGGCGCCGGCGCGGCGTCCGCGGGCGCTGGCACCGGGACCCAGTCGACCCGGTACAGCGAGTCGCGCCGGGCACCCGGGCGGGCGAGATCGCCGGACAGCGGCCGCAGCGCGAGCGAGCCGACCGTGGCGACCGGCCGCCCCGCCCCGTCGGCGAGCGTCAGCGTGAGGCGCCCGCCCGGCGATGGCGCCACCCGGACGCGCACGCTGGTCGCGTCGGTCGCGTGCACCTCGACCGCGGTCCACTCGAACGGCAGGCCGGCCTGCTGGTCGAGCGGCCCGGCCTCGGGCAGCGACGCGACGTGCAGCGCGGCGTCCAGCAACGCCGGGTGCAGCCCGTAGCCGGCGACCTCGGCGTTGGCCGCGTCGGGCAGGGCGACCTCGGCGTACAGCTCGTCGCCGAGCGACCAGGCGGCGACAAGCCCCTGGAAGGTCGGGCCGTAGCGCAGGCCCCGCTCGGCCAGGCGGTCGTAGCAGCCGTCGAGCGGCAGCGGGTGCGCGCCGCGCGGTGGCCACTCGCCGCCGAACCCGGCGCCGCCGGC
>DASSUA010000219.1:0-5466 GCA_035707525.1 Pseudonocardiaceae bacterium | reverse complement strand
GCCACCGGCTTCGCCTGCGAGCAGGCCGCCGGCATCCCGCTCGACGCGCCGGAGCGCAACTACAAGGACCCCGACCCCAAACCCGAGCTGATCTGCGCGCTGACCGAGCTCCACGCCCTGGCCGGGTTCCGCCCGGCGGCGCGCACGGTCGAGCTGCTCTCGGCGCTGGGCATCGACAAGCTCGCCCCGTACGTCGAGCTGCTGGCCGCCGAGCCGGGACCGGGCGGGCTGCGCGCGCTGTTCACCACGTGGATCACGCTGCCGCCGTCGGCGCTGGCCAAGATCAGGCCGGAACTGCTCGACGGCTGCATCGAGCACATCCGGGCCCGCGGGGAGTTCGCCCGGGAGTGCCGGACCCTGCTGCAGCTCGCCGAGCAGTACCCCACCGACGCGGGCGTGCTGGCCTCGCTGCTGCTCAACCACGTCGTGCTCGAGCCGGGTGAGGCGATCTTCCTGCCGGCCGGCAACCTGCACTCGTACCTGCACGGCACCGGGGTGGAGATCCTGGCCAACTCCGACAACGTGCTGCGCGGCGGGCTGACCCCCAAGCACGTCGACGTGCCGGAGCTGCTCAAGGTGCTCGACTTCGGCGACGCCGGGATGCCGGTGCTGGCCGGTGAGCGGCTGTGCGAGCACGAGACCGTGTACCGCACGCCGGCCGAGGAGTTCCAGCTCTCCAGGCTGGACTGGCCGGCCGGGCGCGCCACCGAGACCAAGCTGGCCGGCGGCCGCCCGCAGATCCTGCTGTGCACCGACGGTGCCGTCGACCTGGCCAGCGCCGACGGCGAGGTGCTCTGCCTGCGGCGCGGGACCGCCGCGTGGCTGCCCGCCGCCGAGCCGGCCGTCGAGGCTCGCCCGGCCGGCGGCGTGTCGGGGCACTGCCGGGTGTTCCGGGCGACGACCGGCGATGGCGATTAAGGTTCTCGACGTAGTGCCGGGCAGCCTCCAGGGAGTGTGGTGTGGCAGCGGGTGGCGGGGTAAGGGCGATCGTCGCGGCGTTGCTGGCCAATGCCGGCATCGCGGTCGCGAAGTTCATCGGCTGGGGGATCACCGGGTCCTCGGCGATGCTCGCCGAGGCGGTGCACTCGGTCGCCGACACGTCCAACCAGGGCCTGCTGCTGCTGGGCACCAGGACCGCCAAGCGCCGGCCGACCGAGGACCATCCGTTCGGCTACGGCCGCGACCGCTACTTCTACTCGTTCGTGGTCGCGCTGCTGCTGTTCTCGCTCGGTTCGATTTTCGCGCTCTACGAGGGCTTCGACAAGCTGCGGCACCCGCACGAGTTGACCTCGCCGATGGTCGCCGTGATCATCCTGGTGGTCGCGATCGTCCTGGAGACCTTCAGCTTCCGCACCGCGATCCAGGAGTCCAACAAGGTCCGCGGCGACGCCGGCTGGTGGCAGTTCATCCGGCAGGCCAAGACGCCCGAGCTGCCGGTCGTGCTGCTCGAGGACGCCGGGGCACTGTTCGGCCTCGTGCTGGCGCTGTGCGGGGTCGGGCTCAGCACCATCACCGGTGACCCGGTCTGGGACGCCATCGGCACGATGTGTATTGGCGTGCTGCTCGGCGTCATCGCGGTCATCCTGATCATCGAGACCAAGAGCCTGCTGATCGGCGAGGGCGCCCACCCCTCCGTCCTGAAACAGATCTGCGCCGAGCTCGAGGCCGGCCGGGTCGACCGCGTCATCCACATCCGTACCCAGTACCTCGGGCCCGACGAGCTGCTGGTCGCCGCGAAGATCGCCGTCAGCTCCCAGCTGACCACCGAGGAGGTGGCGCAGGCGATCAACGACGCCGAGCAGCGGGTGCGCTCCAAGATCCCGGAGGCACGGCTGATCTACCTGGAGCCCGACCTCGACCGCACCGCCGTCCCCGGTTGAGTCGCAATGTCGGGCAGCGAGACGTTTAGACAGCCAGACCGCCCGGTGAGAACGCAGGATGTTCGCGATCAAGTGCCGCCGGGCGAGCTGTGCGATGGTTGAGGCTTCGGGCTGCGGGCTAGGCGTGGAGGGTTGACAGTGATCGAGTCGCTGCTGGTGGCGAACCGCGGGGAGATCGCCAGACGGATCATCCGGACGGCGCGGGCGACCGGCGTGCGCACCGTCGCCGTGTACTCGAGCGTGGACTCCGAGCTGCCGTTCGTGCGCGAGGCGGACAAGGCGGTGCCGCTGGCCGGGCCGCCGCCGGCCGTCTACCGGGACGCCGAGCAGATCCTCTCGATCGCCGCCGACATCGGCGCCGCCGCGATCCACCCGGGCTACGGGTTCCTCAGCGAGAACCCCGAGTTCGCCAGGCGCGTCACGGCCTCCGGGCTGATCTGGGTGGGCCCGCCGGCCGCCGCGATCGAGGCGATGGGCGACAAGGTCGCGGCGCGGGCCAGGATGGCGGTCGCCGAGGTGCCCGTCGCGCCGGGCTCGGCCGAAGCGGTCACCCGCGCGGACGCGTGCGCGGCCGAGGCGGCGCGGGTCGGCTACCCGGTCATGATCAAGGCGTCGGCCGGGGGCGGCGGCATGGGCATGGCCGTCGTGGAGTCCCCGGACCAGCTGGTCACCGAGTTCGAGCGGGTGACCGGGTTCGCCGGTCGGCTCTTCGGTGACGACCGGGTGTTCGTCGAGCGGTACTTCCCGCGCGTGCGCCACGTCGAGGTCCAGGTCCTCGGCCTGGCATCGGGGCAGGTCGTCGCGCTCGGCGAGAGGGACTGCTCCGTGCAGCGCCGAAACCAGAAGGTCGTCGAGGAGACCCCGTCGCCGGCCGTGGACGACACCCTGCGCGAGCGCATGTGCCAGGCGGCCGTGCGGGCCGCCCAGGCGGTCGGCTACCGCAACGCCGGCACCGTCGAGTTCCTGCTCGACCCGGCCTCCGGTGAGTTCTTCTTCCTGGAGATGAACACCCGGCTGCAGGTCGAGCACCCGATCACCGAGGCGGTGTACGGGGTCGACCTGGTCGCCGAGCAGCTGCGGGTGGCGGCCGGGCTGCCGCCGGGAATCGACCTCGACGCCGTGCGCCGCAACGGCCACGCGATCGAGCTGCGGATCAACGCCGAGGACCCGAAGCGGTTCCTGCCCCGGCCGGGGACGATCGAGAACTGGGTCGAGCCGACCGGAGAAGGGGTGCGCGTGGACGCCGGCTACGCGGCAGGCGACACCGTCACGCCCGCTTACGACTCGCTGCTGGCCAAGCTGGTCGTGCACGGCGCCGACCGGGAACAGGCGCTGGCCAGGGCGCGCGCCGCGGTCGCCGGGTTCCAGATCACCGGCCCGGAGCGCGGCGGGGTCAAGACCAACCTGCCGTTCCTGGCCGAGGTGCTCGACAGCGCCGAGTTCGTCTCCGGCGACTACGACACCGGCATTGTGGGCCGCCTGCGCTGATCGCCCTTGACCGGACGGATCAGCACCGCGGCCGCGACGGCCAGCAGCGGCAGCAGCCACAGCGCGACCGGCAGCGACGTCAGCTCGGCGAGCCCGCCGATCATCGGCGGCCCCACCAGAAAGCCCAGGTAGCCGCCGGTCGCCACCGCGCCGATGCCCTCGGCGGGGCGCGGCGCGACCGAGGCCGCCTCGGCCAGCAGCGCCGGGAACGTCAGCGAGATGCCGGCCCCGAGCACGGCGAACCCCGACACCGCCGCCACCACGGCCAGCGTCCCGTCGCCGGCCAGCTCGGCGACGGTCAGCCCGGCGCCGAACCCGATCCCCGCGGCGCCCGCGAACGCGCGCACCACCACCCGGCGCGGCCACCGGTTGAGCACCCGGTCACCGATCAGGCGGCCGGCCGTCATCGTCGCGCTGAACGCCGCGAACGCCGCCCCGGCGAGCGCCGCGCTGGAGCCGAGGTCGTCGCGCAGGTACACCGCCGACCAGTCGGCGGCGGCGCCCTCGCACAGCAGCACCGCGAACGCGGCGACCGTGACCGCCACGAGCGGGCCGTGCGGGCGCACCAGCAGCGGCGGCCGCTCCCCGTCGCCGGCGAGCCGGTCGGGCAGCATCCACAGCGACGTCGCCAGCACCAGCGCCAGTAGCGTCGCCCCCAGCCCGAGCAACTGGACGCCGACGCCGACGCCGAGGACCGAAGCCGCCCCGCCCATCCCGGTGCCGGCGAGCGCCCCGAGGCTGAACGTGGCATGGAAGCCCGACATGAGCGAGCGCCCCCAGGCCCGCTCGACGGTCACTGCCTGGGCGTTCATCACCACGTCGAGCACGCCGATCGAGGTGCCCCAGGCAAGCAGCGCGACGAACAGCGCCGGCGCCGACCCTGCCACCCCGACCAGCGACATGGCCAGGAAGAACGGCACCGCGGCCAGCCGGGTCGCCCGGGCGCTGCCGATCCGGCCGGCGAGCCCGCCGGCGAACGGCATCGCGACCAGCGAGCCGATCGCGGGGGCCAGCAGCACCACCCCCAGCACCGCGGCCGACATGTGCAGGTCGGCCTTCACTTCGGGGATGCGCGGGGCCCAGGAGCCGAACAGGGCGCCGTTGGCGGCGAAAACCGTGTAAACGGCCAGCCGGGCGCCGAGCAGCCGCCGGTTCATCGTGGAGGTAGCCATCCACCCCATGGTCTCCGACGGCCGGCGCTGCGGCTGGGGTTAGGGTCTTTGGGTTCCCGACGACGAGCCAGGGAAGGACCGGACCCGAGGGTGACCGGCGAGGAGCCAAGGCCCGGGCAGCAACCTGGCCAGCCGGCTGGCCACGAGCAGGCCGGCCAGCCGCCGGGCCATGAGCAACCCGGCCAGCCGCCGGGCCACGGGCAGGCCGGCCAGCCGCCGGGCCACGGGCAGGCCGGCTACTACGAACAACCCGGCTACTACGAACAACCCGGCTACTACGAGCAGACCGGCTACTCCGGCTACCCGTACCCGGGTTACCCGCCGCCTGGGCCGCCCGGCTACTACCCCCAACCCGGCTACACCGTCTATCCCTACCCGCCGCCGTACCAGCCAGCCGACAGCGGGGCGCGCAACCTGTCCATCGCCGCCCTGATCACCAACATCGTGGTGTCCGTGCTGTGCTGCCCCGTCTTCGGCATCGCCGGCATCGTGCTGTCCGGCATCGCGATGTCCCGCGCCGACCAAGACCCGATCGCCGCACGCAGGCTGGTGATCTGGGCCTGGGCGGCGCTCGCCGCTTCGATCGTGACCGGGGTCACCGCCTTCGCCCTGATCATCATCCTCACCCCAGAAACCTGACCGCCTTCAGAGTTGATCACGGAGTTGCCGCCTTCCCTTGGGTGCCGGGGTCGCCCGGGTGAGCCGCCGGTGGGCGGCGTGCAGGTGCTGGTCGGGGTTGGGGAGGGCACCTGTGGTGGAGCGTCACGATGGAGCCGTTCGGTGCTGGTTTGGTTGCTCATGGTCACCGGCGAGGGGGGTTAAGTTCGGCGGGCGCGGTCCGGCGCGTAATCGGCCGTCAAAGCGGTCATGATCGCTAAAAGTGTGAGGCCACCATGCAGTGTGGGCGCGAAGGTGCGTGGTGGCTT
>DASSUA010000218.1:0-5513 GCA_035707525.1 Pseudonocardiaceae bacterium | reverse complement strand
GGTGAGGACGGCCTCTTCAGAAGAGTCACACCCAACAGCGTTGCTACCCGACGTCGACCGTGGAGGCCGTGTGCACGCCGACCTCGCCTACGACCCGCCTACGACCACCGACCAGCGACGAATTTCCGGTCAACGATCTAGCGGTAGACGCGTACGTAGTCGAACTGCGGCGTGTTGCCGCCGTGCGAGACCAGCCCGATCCGCGGCGCGGCGCCCGCCGGGAACGTCCAGGTCCCGCCCCAGCTCCAGTGCTGCCCGTCGCGGCTGGACGCCGCCCGGAACTCGTGCTCGCCGCTCGCCCGGTCGACGCAGTGCGCCAGGCGCAGCCAGGTGACGTCGGCCGGTACGCCAACCCGACGCTGTCCACGATCTCGCCGGACAAGCTCCAGATCGCCCGGCTCGCCCGTGCAGCTGCTGCACGAGCGGCTCGCCGCGACCGGTGACCCACCCGCGCGTGAGATCACCGCAGACCACCGGCTGATCGTGCGCGAGAGCACGGCAAGTAGCAACTCGGCGACCGACGGTGAGATCGTCGACTCATAACCTTGATGAGTGGCCAACCGCTCGCCGGCCCATCACTCTTAGAAGAGTGTTGAACGGAAACCGCGCAGTCCGGTCCGAAGAGCGCGAGCTCGACGGCGAGGCAGATCTGGTTCGTCAGTACCTCAACCAGATCGCCGCCACCCCCTTGCTGACCGCACACCAGGAGGTGGAGCTCGCCAAGCGGATCGAAGCCGGCCTGTACGCCTACGAGATCCTGCGCCAGGCCGAGGGCGGCGAGCGCGAGCTGACCCCGGCCGAGCGCCGGCGCCTGAAGACGATCGCCGACCAGGGCCAGCGGGCCAAGGACCACATGATCCGGGCCAACCTGCGCCTGGTGGTCTCCGTCGCCAAGAAGCACAGCCACCGCGGCCTACCCCTGCTCGACGTCATCCAGGAGGGCAACCTCGGCCTGATCCGGGCCGTGGAGAAGTTCGACTACGCCAAGGGGTACAAGTTCTCCACCTACGCCATGTGGTGGATCAGGCAGGCGATCGACCGCGGCATCGCCGAGCAGACCCGGACCGTGCGGCTGCCGGTGCACGTGGTCGAGGAGGTCTCCCGGATCAGCCGGATCAAGCGGCGGCTGCAGAACGAGCTCAGCCGCGAGCCGGAAATCGCCGAGGTGGCGGCGGTCGCCGGCGTGCCCGAGGAGCGCATCGTCGAGCTGCGCAAGATCGCCAAGGAGAGCCTGTCGCTGGACACGCCGGTCGGCGAGGACGGTGAGACCAGGGTCGCCGACCTCATCGAGGACACCGACGTGATCACCGCCCCGGACATCGTGGAGTTCCAGGCGCTCGCCCAGCAGCTGCGCGCCGTCGTCGACACCCTGCCACCGCGCGAGGCCATGATCATCTCAATGCGTTTCGGCCTGCACAACGGCAAGCCGTACACCCTGCAGGAGATCGCCGACAAGCTCGGCCTGACCCGGGAGCGCATCCGGCAGCTGGAGAAGGAGGCCATCGCCCAGCTGCGCAACCCGGCCAGGCACGACCCGCTACTCGCCTGGGCCGGATGAGCTACAGCCGGCGCACGACAACGATCGGGAGCAGGCGCCGGTACGTGCCCGGGTCGAACTCGCCGGCCTGCTGACCGGCGACCGCGGCCGCGGACAGCGCGACCGCGTCGGCCAGCAGCTCCGGCGGGGCGACCCGCCTGGCGAGCCCGCGCGCGAGCGCGGCGGTGAACGCGTCGGCGGCACCGGCCGGGTTACCCCGGACCGGCGTGGGCGGCCGCGCCGACCAGGAACCCTCCGGCGTGGACAGCACCGCTCCGGCCGCGCCGAGCGTGACCGCGACCGGCACGGCGAAGCGCTGGCACGCCGCCGCGAGCTCGGTGATGTCGGTGGTGCCGGGCCCGTCCGCGCCGATCGCGGCGGCGACCTCGTCGATGCTCGGCGTGACCATCGCGGGGTGCGCGGCCAGGCCCATGCGCAGCGGCTCGGCGGCGGCGTCGAGCAGCACCCTGGCCGGCGACCGGTCGATCAGCTCCGCGTAGCACGACGGCGGCAGGCCCGGCGGCAGGCCGCCGGCCAGCACGACGACCTCGGCGATCGAGGCGAGCCGGTCGAAGCGCGCGGTGAACGCGGCCCACTCGGCGGCCTGGATCACCGGGCCCGGCTCGGCGAGCTGCGTGATCGAGCTGTCCGCCGCGGACCAGATCGCGATCGTCCGCCGGCTCTCCCCGGCGATCGGCGCGAACTCGTGCGGCACCGGCAGCTCGTCGACGATCGACGCGCCGGTCCCGCCGCCGGCCAGGCCGGTCGCGAACACCCGCTCACCGAGCGCGGCCAGCACCCTGGCCACGTTGACGCCCCTGCCGCCGGCCCTGGCCAACGTGCCGTCGACGCGGTGGGCGCGCCCACGTTCGAACGCCTTGACGCGGTAGGAGACCTCCCAGGTCGGGTTCAAGGTTACGGTGAGGATCACCTACACCACTGTCCGTCGGCCATCACGGCGGTCACCTGCAGATCGTCGTCGAGCACCACCAGGTCGGCATCGTAACCCGCCGTTATCTGTCCACAGTGGACTTTCAGGAGCCGGGCCGGGGCTGTGGCGGCCGCGGCGGCCACGTCCCTGATCGGCAACCCGAGCTCCAGCACCGCCCGCCGCACCGCATCCGCCATGGTCAGCGTGCTGCCGGCGATCGAGTCACCGCCTTCCAGCACGGCCCGGCCCGCGCGCACCCGCACCCGCTGGCGGCCGAGCAGATATTCACCGTCCCCGGCGCCGGCGGCCGCCATCGCGTCGGTGATGAGCGCGACCCGGCCCGGAGCGAGGGCGAACAGCAACCGCACCATCGGCCCGTGCACGTGCTCGCCGTCGTTGATCAGCTCCAGCGTCACGTGCGACCGGTCGGCGGCGGCGGCGATCGGGCCGGGGTCGCGGTGCCCGAGCCCGCGCATCGCGTTGAACGTGTGCGTCAGCAGCCGGGCACCGGCATCGAACGCGGCCGCCGCGACCGTGTGGTCGGCCTCGGTGTGGCCGACCGCGGGCACCACCCCGGCCGCGGCCAGCGCGCGCACCAGGTCGAGCCCGCCGGGCAGTTCGGGCGCCACCGTCATGGTCCGCACGGTGCCGTCACCCGCGTCCAGCAACCGCGCCAGCACGTCCCGGTCGGGCGGCAGCAGCGCGTCCGGATCCTGTGCACCGCGCCGGCTTCGCGCCAGGAACGGGCCCTCCAGGTGCGAGCCGAGCACGTTCCCGTCTTTCGTTTCCCGGCGGCTGAGCGACGCCGCCCACGACGCGACCGCGCACATCTGCTCGAGCGGCGCGGTCAGCGCGCTCACCAGCGTCCTCGTCGTGCCCCGGGAACGGTGGAACGCGACCGCGGCGGCCATCTCGCTCTCGGACTCGGTCACCGAGTGCCCACCGCCGCCGTGCATGTGCAGGTCGATGAAGCCGGGCAGCACCCACGCCCCGCCCAGGTCGCGCCGGCCCCTGGCCGCCTTCGGCGGCGACCCGAGGCCCACCTCCACGATCCGGCCGCCGGCCACCCCCACCCAACCCGGGTCGAGCACGCCGCCCGGGCACACCACCCGGCATCCGGCCAGCACGGTCAAAACAACCTCCAGTTGATTCCCGCATCGCCGTATCCCACCGCCCGCCAGGCCAGGATCGCCGCCCCGTACGTGCCGGCCGAGGCGCCGAGAGCGGCCAGGACCAGCGCCGGCGGCTCGCGCCAGGTCAGCCGCTCGCCGAGCGCCGTGACGAGCGGGCCGAGCAGCGCCTCGCCGGACTCGGCGAGGCCGCCACCGATCACGATCAGCTCGGGGTCGAGCAGCATCGTGTAGGTCGCGAGCGCGCACGCCAGCGCGGCCACCGCGTCCGCCCACACCCGCCGGGCGATGAGGTCGCCGCTGGAGGCCCGGCTCACGATCTCCGGCGTCGAGGTCCCCGGCGGCCCGCCCTGCTGCGCGTACCGGCGCGCTATCGACGCCGCCGACGCGTACGTCTCCAGGCAGCCGAGCTGCCCGCACCGGCACTGCTCGCCGGCCGGTAGCACCGGCATGTGGCCGATCTCCCCGCCCTGGCCGACCGCCCCCGCGTACGGCTGGCCGCCGACGTAGATCGCGCCCGCGATCCCCGTCCCGATCGGCAGGAACAGGAAGTCCTCGACGCCCCTTGCCGCCCCGAACATTCCCTCCGCGAGGCCACCGGCGCGCACGTCGTGGCCGAGCGTGACGGTGACCCCCAGCCGCTGCTGGGCCAGGTCGCGCAGCTGCACGTCCTGCAGCCCGACGTTCGCCGCGTAGTGCACGACCCCACGCACCTCGTCGACCAGGCCGGGCACGACCAGCCCCACCGCGACCGGATCCGGAAGCCGCGAGGCGACCTCCCCGGCGTACTCCACAATGCCGTCGGCGGCGTTCTCGGTTGGCGTCGCACGGTAGTCGTTGACCAGCATGTGGCCGTGCTCGTCGATGACCGCGGCCTTCATCAGCGTGCCACCGACATCGAGGGCAACGACCGCGCTCACGGCAGGATTATTGACCTGGCAAGGTTACGTGGGGCATCTGGATCGAGACCGCTGGCCTGTGCCAGCTCAACGGCAAGGCGCTGGGCCCTGATCAGATCGACCAGTGGGTCCACAGTGGACTGTTCAAAGGCGGCGCCGGTGGCTAGGACGTCCTCGGCCAGGCCCGCGGGCGGCGAGCCGAAAACCCACACCAGCGTGCGCTCGTCGGCCACCGAGACCGGGCCGTGCCGGTACTCCATCGCCGGGTACGACTCCGCCCAGGCCTGCGCCGCCTCCCGCACCTTGAGCGCCGCCTCGTGGGCGAGCCCGATCGTCCATCCGCTGCCGAGGAACGTGAGCTGCCTTGCGGTCATTGCGGTCTGCGGCAGCTTGGCCTCCAGCGCGGCGGCGGCCTGCCGCGGCAGCTCACCGACGTCCTCGCCGAGGTGGGCGCGCAGCATCAGCAGCAGCGTCGTCGGGAACCGGGTCTGCACCACCGCCCGCTCGTCGGCGAACCCAAGAACGATGGAGTGCTGGGCCGCCTTTACGGCCGGCGTCTCCCGGTCGGCCACGATCGCGGTCGTCGGCACCCCCGGCGCGACCCTTCGCAGCGCCGCCACGACCTCGCTCGTCGTGCCGGTCCGGCTGAACGCCAGCACCCGGTCGTACCCGCGCCGCCCGGTGAACTCCGACGCCGGCCACGCATCGGTCTCCCCGTGCCCCGCGCCCTCCCGCAGCACGGCATAACTCTGCGCCATGAAAAGCGACGTCCCACACCCAACGACCCCCACCCGCTCCCCCACTACGGGCAAGCCCTCCGGGCCGGACGCCAGAAGGTCGAGCCCACGCCGCCAGGCCTCAGCCTGCCCAGCAATCTCCACCGCCGCATAGCTCAAGACCCCTCCCGGCGTGTCGTCCGTTTCGGTACGCATGTCGTCCGCTTCGGTACGCATATTGCACGTTTGGCGACGCATGCGGCCCGCTTCGGTACGCGTCAAGGTCGCTGAGCGGTGTCG
>DASSUA010000217.1:0-2741 GCA_035707525.1 Pseudonocardiaceae bacterium | reverse complement strand
GCCGGTACGCGTGGCCCGCCACATTGTCGTAGACGACTGGTCCGCCGGGCAGGTTCGCCACCGCCAGCCGCACGCCGGGTCCGGCGACGCCGCGGACCGGTACGCGGTCGGGCCGTCCCCAGGTGAGGCCGCCGTCGTTCGTGGTGAGGAGCTGGACCTCGGTGCGGTCCCCGGCCGGCCCGCTGGCCAGCACGGTCGCGGGCAGCGTTCCGGCCGCCGGCGGGGTGACGGCGACCGCGGCGGGCTGCCCCGACAGTGCCAGCTCGGAGCGGGTCCAGGTCCGGGCGTGGTCGGTGCTGGTGTGCAGGGCGGAACCGGCAAGCCAGATCCGGCCGCCGGGCTCGACGCTCACGACGCCGGCCTCCGGCGCCGGGTGGGCGGCCCAGCTGCGGCCGCCGTCGCTGGTGACGAGCACGGTGGCGAGCGAGAACGCCTGGCTGGTCGCGACGCGGGCGGCGATCGCGCCGTGCGACTCGTCACCGAAGGACAGGCTGAGCGAGGAGTAGCCGGCCGGGCTCGCCGCGGGGTCGGTCACGCGCTTGGTCCGCCAGGTTCGTCCCTGGTCCGTGGTGGTCGCCACGGTGATCGAGCCACCGGCCGCGGCGGCGACGGCGCCGCGGCGCTCGTCGACGAAGAACGCGGCCCGGACCGCGCCGGCTGGAGCGGGCACGTCGACCGGCGAGAACGTGCCGCCGCCGTCGCTGACCAGCAGCTCGTCGGGGGTGAGCACCCAGCCGAACGCCGGCGTGACCATGGCGGCGTCCAGGGGCGCCGGGCCCGGCATGGTCGCCATTGCCGGGTTCGCGGACGGCGGCTGCCCGTTGCCGCACGCCGGCAGGGCCAGCAGGCTGAGCGCGGCCAGGGCCGACCCGATTCTTCTCATCATCGTCACACGCACCCTTGGCCGATGTCCCACTGATCGGGTCCGGGGTAGACCGGGCCGTTCGAGCAGTCACTGTCGATTCGCAGGGTCACGCCGTTCCAGGTCTCGTAGTGATCGCCCTGGTACTGCTTGTGTCGCTGGTTGGAGGCCCAGGAGCCGGACGGCACGCAGGTGATCGTTCCGGTGTAGCGGTTGCCCGACCAGTCCGCGCCGTAGATGAAGTCGGGGACGTTGGCGATGCTCGTGTACGAGCTCAGCCCCGACGAGCAGCCTGACCCGTACACGCCCGCCTTCTGCGCCGGCGCCAGGTGCAGCTGGTACACCCAGCCCGAGATGAACTGCTTCGCGGCGGCAAGGCAGCTGCTGCTGCCGGTGTTGAACGCCTCCAGGTCGTAGATGACCGGGGCGCCCAGGACGTCCCAGCCCAGCGAGCTGATCTTGTTGTACGCCGCCGTCGCCTCGTTGCGGCCCTGCGCGAACGCCGTCGCCCCGTCGTAGCTGAACCGGGACGAGAAGCCGGTGCACGGCGCCTGCGGGCCGACCCACAGCGGCAGGAACTTCCAGCCCTGCGACTGCAGCGTCGATACCTGCGCGCTCGTCCAGCGGGTGCACCCGGTGCCGTAGCTGGAACCGCCGAGGTAGAGGCCCATCGTCCAGTACGGCGTGTTGTTCCAGAACGCTTGCGCGTTCGCGGTGGACCCGACGGCGCACGCGTCCCAGCCCATGCGCTGGCTGATGCCGGACGACGCCTGCGCGGTGCCGGCCGCCGGCACCATCGCGGCCCCGGTCAGCCCGGTCAGCCCGGTCAGCAGAGCGGTCAGGACGGCCAGCCGCGATCTCCGGCCGCGGTACCTCACCCGCATTGAGCAGCACCTCCTGACCTCGTTGGCGGCACGCTTCAGCCAACTAGCTGATATTGGTTCCTCGAGCCGTTACCGATAAGCCGGTCGGGCTAATCTCCGGTCGTGTGGCACGACGGGAAGTAGGCCTCGTCGAATTGAACCACACCGGAGCCGATAGGTACCAGCATGCGGCGGCCGGCGGTTTCCCGATCAAACGTGCCGCCGTATTTGAAAATTGTAGGGGTGAGCCGCAGGCCCGCCGCCCGCCACGGGCAGCGTGGGCGTCATTCGGTCCGTGTAGCGAATCGAATGACGCCCACGACCCCCAGTCGGCGGTGATCGAAACGGGCGTACATCAGGAACTACAGTGTGATCAGGAACTACGGCGTGATCAGGAACTACAGTGTGATCAGGAACTACAGTGTGATCAGGTTCGTCGAGATGATCTGGCCGTCCCGCTGCCGGCAGCGCAGCCGAAACGGGGCGCTCGGCGCGGGACGGATCCGGAAATAGCCGTCGGCGTTGGTGGGGACGTCGACGATTTCGCCCTTGCTCGACTCCAGTTGCAGCTCACCGGCCTGCGGCGGGATCAGCTGACCGGCGAGCCCGTCCGGCATCACCTCGAGCTCGAAGGTGATGGTGGTCGCCTGGAAGGTCATGGAGCGCAGGGTCGCCGGTTCGGCTCGCAGGCAAGCCAGTTCGGCGTCGTCCAGCGCGGAGTCATAGGCTAGCGCCGCCAATTCCGCCTCTATCCGATGCCAGGTGTAACAGCCGTACGCGGCCTGGAGGAAGCTGGCGGGAACGTCGGTGGTGGGATGGATCGCCCGGTCGAGCGCCGCGAGTAGTGCGTCGTCATCGTTGCGCCAGCGACCGCCGAGTGATTCGTTCGCCATGGTTCACCCACCCTCCTCTCTGGCTCGTGTTGCGTGTTCGGACTGAGCTTCGATCAATGCGGCCAACGCCGGAGATCGGCGCAACTGCCCCAGGCAGCGGCCGCGGGTCGGCCCGATGCTGCC
>DASSUA010000216.1:0-6896 GCA_035707525.1 Pseudonocardiaceae bacterium | reverse complement strand
GCCACAGCAGCGGGGTCGCGCGCCGCACCAGCCGGGCCATCGCGTCCGGGTCGCCGTCACGGTGCGCACACAGATCGGCCGCCATCCGTGCCGACAGGCCGATGCCGTCGGCGGGCTCGGTCGCGGTGGTCCGCTCGATGCGTTGGGCCGTACCCCCTGTCACGCGTAACACACTAGACCTCGTACCTGTGCGTTGAATACTCCCCGTGACCAAAATAGTCTCGGATTCACCAGCCTGCACCAAAACAGACGAGCGGGACGGGCTCTTTCGTACCAGCCGTGGTAAGCGCTTCGGCAAGTGCGGCCGCCGGGGAGCGACCAGCCGCTTGCGCTCTGTGATGGGCAACCATGACCGGGTTCGCCACCTCGTCGCCGACCCGCGCCACGCCCGCGACCGTGCTGACCACGCCGCCGCGAAGCAGCGCCGACGTCATGCCGAGCGCCTCGTCGCCCGGACGCACCTCGGCCAGGCCCAGGTCGCACGCCGACAGCACGACGTGCGTCGGCAGCTGCGCGGGGGCGGGCAGGTCGTAGCCGAACAGCGGGCCGTCGGCCAGCTCGATCGCCGAGAACAGCGGATTGTCCGGCTCGTGCACGCCATGCGCCGCCACGTGCAACAACGGGCTGCCAGCGGCCGCGGCGAGCACCGCGGTGCTGGTGGCCTCGCTGCCGGTGAGCACGGTTGCGCCCGGCCACACGGTCGCGGCCGAGCGGACCTCGCTCTCGCCGCGCTGCACCCCCGGCCCGACCGCGAACACCGGCCGGCCACCGACCCGGTCGCCCGCGTGCGCCCTGGCAGTCAGCCACCACGTGACCGACGGCACCACGACCACCGGACGGCCGGTCGGCCCCGGCAGCGCCGTCCACGGCACGGCGCCGAGCGGTGACGTCGGCACCACGACCACCGGTCCATTGCCGGTGAGGCCGGTGATCGGCCGCCACAGACCGTCGTCGAGCCGGCGCAGACCGTTATGCAGCGACTTGCGCACGACCTCGCGGACCGGCACCGGCACCATCGACAGGGCGAGCACGTCCAGATCGGCCCGCACCCGGTGCAGGACGCCGCGAAGCGGGGCTAACGGCCCGAGCCGGATCACCCGGGCCGCGCGGGCGGTCACCACGAGCGCGTGCAGGTCGCCGCGGACCGACAGGTACGCGATCAGACAACCGGACTGCTCGGCGAGCGCGGCTCGCGCGGCGGCCAGCGACGCCGGCCGGTCGGGCCTGACCTCGCCCGGCCCGGCGGCGAACCAGGCCCGCTGCCGGATCTGCCGCTCCAGGGTGAGCCGCCGGCGGCGCAGCTCCGGGTCCGGCCGGCCGGCCAGCTCGGACGCCCGCAGCATCGACCGCACACCGCGCAGCTGCGCCAGCAGGTCGGCGCCCGCGGCGTCCTGCGGGGGCCGGACCGGCGGCAGCCGCGCGGCCAGCGCCCGGGACCGCTCGGCCCACGCGAACACCTCCGCCGGCCGGCCGCCGGCGAGCGCGTCGGCCAGCCCCAGCTCCGCCAGCTCGCGACCGTGCACGACGCTCGCCGTCTGCAGGTCCAGGCTGCCGAACCGGGACTGGTAGCGATGCAGCTCGACCAGCCCGCCGCGCAGCTGCGCCGAGCGGGTCCGGCGGTCGCCGCGGGCACCGGCGAGCTCGGCGCGCACCAGCCGGGTGAGCAGCCGGGTGCCGATCCGGTCCGCCGGCCGCAGCCGGCTGGCCAGCTCCATGAACGCCGCCGCCTCCGCCAGCCGCCGCGTCGCCAGCAACGCCCTCGCCGCGACGAGCGCCGCCACCCGGCCGTCCTCCTCGAGCCCGGCGGCAGCCAGCCGCTCCGACAGCTGCCCGGCCGCGCCCGCGACGTCGGCCATCCGCTGTCCCTGCCGCAGCCTGGCCTGCAGGACGAGCAGCTCGGCCAGCTGCGCCCTGGTCTCGTTGCCACGTCGCAGGAACCCGCGCCGGGCCTGGCCGGCGACCCGCCGGGCGATGTCGGGGCGGCCGTCGAGCAGCGCGACCTCGGCCCTGGCCAGCTGGGCCTCGGCGAGGTCGTGGGTGAGCTTGGCCTTGCGCAGGATCTCGATGGCCTCCGCTAGGTCGGCGTCGGCCTCCCGGGTCAGGCCCGCGGCCCGCAACGCCTCCGCGCGCCCGCCCAGGAAGATCGCCCGGAACGGGCTGGTGCGCAGCGCCGGGTCGCTCAGGGCGGCGTCCGAGTCGCGCAGGGCGGCCGGCAGGTCCCCGGTCAGATACGACAGGTAGCTCAGATTGGTCCTGGCCTTGGCGTTCAACGCCGGCAGCCGGTGGCTGGTGGCGATCGCCGTGCAGCGCCGCAGGTCCGCCCTCGCCCCGTTCGCGTTGCCCGAATACAGATGCAGCGCGCTGCGGTTCAGCAGCGCCCGGCACTCGTACTCGGGGTTGCCGGCGAACAGCCGCACGGCCTCATCCAGGTCGGCAATGGCGGCCATGCTCTGCCCCTGGCGCACCAGGATCGAACCTCGCTGCAGGTGCAGCAGGCCGCGAATCTCCGGGTCGCCGCCCGTCGCAACCAGCTCGCCGGCCTGCTCGAGCAGCCGCAGGCCCAGGTCGACCCGGCCCTGCTCGGCCTCGGCATAGGCGAGGCTGGCCAACACCTGCGCGCGGACGACGAGAGCAACCGGCCCATCGGCCGGCAACACCGCCAGCGCGCGGTTGAGCAGCCGGGCTGCCCGCGCCGGCTTGCCGAGCTCGCCGAGCGCGATCGCCCGCCGCCGCAGCTCGGCGGCCTTGTCTACGGCGCTAGACCTGGACAGCTGGGGTCACCACCGGTGACCGCAGCTGGACCTCGATGTCCGGCGTCGGGTGAAACACCAACTGAACGAGCCCACAGGACACTTCCGCGAAGTCGAAACGACCGTCGACATCAGCTATAGCGTCTCGACTGCCTCGATCGCTACGGAGTTCGACCCTTATCGGGGCACCCGGGGCGATCCAGCCGTCGATGCGGCACTCGCGGTGCGCGGTTGGCGTGATGGTGACCATGACGGTCAGGCTCTCGCTGGAGAACGTCACGGTGCGCGCGCGTTCCTCGCCGCGGGCGCCGACCGGGGTGCGGCTTTCCAGGGTCAACCGGGCGAGCTCGATCTCCATGTGGGCGAGCGTGAGCGTGAAACCGATCCGTTCGACCAGGTCGGCCGGCATCGGGTCGATCCGGTCGTACAACCGCGCGATCTCGTCGAGCAGCCGGCCGTCCTCGTCGTCGAGCAGTTCCTCGGCCAGCCGGGCGAGTGCGCCGAGGTCACCTGGGCCGGTCATGACGAACTCCATTCGGAATCGGCCGAGAGCAGTAGGCGGAGCTTGGCCAGGCAGCGACCGCGGGTGGGACCGATGCTGCCGATCGGCATCCCTAGTGCCGAGGAAAGCGCCGCGTAGTCCGGGCGCTCGGCGAACGCGATCACGCGAAGCAGCTGGCGGCACCGCTCGGAGAGCTTGGCGATGTTGCGCCACAGCACCCGCTGGGTGGCCTGCGCGAGCACGATCCGCTCCGGCTCGTCCTCGGCCGGGGCCGGCATTGTCCTGGCGGCCTCGTCGACCAGTTCGACGCGGTCCCGTAGCTGGATCGAGCGCAGCGCCTCGCGGCGGGCCGTGACGATCAGCCAGCGCAGCGCCGCCTGCGGCTCGGCGATCTCGCCGCTGTGCCGGACGAACGCGAGCAGCGTGTTCTGGACGACGTCCTCCGCGCTGCCCACGTCCAGCCGGAAGCTGCGGGCCACGTGCCACAGCAGCGGCGCCACCTGGCGTACCAGCGAAGCCATCGCGTCGCGGTCACCGGTCCGGTGGGCGATCAGCAAGGCGGCGATGCATGCCGACAGGCCGGTCCCGGTCCGGCTGGTGCCGCTCCGCGTGGCTTCGCTGGTCATGGTCGCCGCAGCCTGGTGAGCGCCTGCACCGCAGCCCAGCCGCGGGTCACCGCCGCGGCCTGGGCGGGGTCGTCCAGGTTCGGGGTCGACGGGTCCCGCACCGGGCCGTCGATCAGCTCCTGGGCCAGCCGGCCGGCCAGCGCGGGCGCCGCGAACGAGGTTCCGCTCCAGGTGCCGAAGCCGCCCGAGAAGCCGTCCCGGTCGATCGTGCGCCTCGGCGCGCCGGCGTAGTCGTCCTGCAGCTGCGCCGAAGACAGCGCTCCCCCGTTGAACGTGACCGGGAACGTGCTGATCACGGCGGCCCCCATGTCCCAGACGGTCACCCAGGGCCCGCTGTTGGAGAACAGCGCGACCGAGGCGTCCGGGTTCCGGCTGCCGACGCTGACCAGGGGCACGACGTCGGTCTCGGCGTCGCGCAGGCCGCCGGGGTAGGGGGTGAAGGCGGCGGGGTACATCGGTCGCATCGTCGCGTCGTTGCCCGCGGCGGCCACCACGATCACCCCGAGCTCGCCGAGCGAGCGAAGCAGGGAGCTGAGGATCGGCGCGTCCGACGCGGGGTCCAGCAGCGCCTCGTGGTAGTAGCCGAGGGACAGCACGACGACATCGAGGTGGCCGTCGTCGATCTGGCCGGCCCGGGTGCGCAGGAGCCGCTCGTGCAGCACGGCGAGCGCCCAGATCAGCTCGTCCTCGTCGACGATGCCGTCGGAGGCCATGACCCTGATCGCCAGCAGGTTGGCGTCCGGGCACAGCTGCCTGATCAGACCGGCGATGAACGTGCCGTGGCCGGAGTGCGAGTCCAACTCCCCGTCGAGCGGGCCGAGCAGGTCACCCCGGTCCTCCGGGTCGGTGTCGGGGTCGGTGTGCCCGGCCGGCACCCCGTCCAGGTCGGCGCCGCGAGTCATGATCGTGGTGTCGGGCTGGCCATCCCACCACGGGTGCCGGCCCGCACCGGTGTCCAGGATCGCCACCACGGGCCGCCGGTTGTCCAGCTTCTCCCGGCGAGCGGGCGGCGCGCCAAGATAGGAAACGGGCGCCCGGCCACCGGTGCCGGCCATGCCGTACTCGGTGAGCGGCCCGCTCGGCAGCACCGGCCAGTTGGCCGCCGGCGCGACGCCGCCGCCGCTCATCGCCGGCCAGCCGCCGGCCATCAGGTGGTCCAGCCCGACGGCGCGCACGTCCTCCTCGGACAGCTCGGGGCTGCCGCGCAGCGCCGACAGCACGCGCCAGGCGTCGACCTCGGCCGGCCGGCCGTCGATGGGCTCGAAGCGGACCCGTACCGCGTACTCGGTCCGGGACTCGGCAAGCAGCCGCATCCGCCGTTCGGACTTCTCGTCGAGGACCGCGCGCAGTCCGTTCGCCTCCGCCACCTCGTTCAGCTTGTCCCGAACCCGCCCGCCGGACCACACGCCGGGCGGCATGAGCATGCTGTCCGCCACGTAGGCGGTGGGCCGCAGCCGGCGGCCGTTGGCCTGCGAGCGGACCGCCGTCACGGGATCGAGGACGCGGGCACCGTGGTCGAGCAGCAGCCGGTCCGGCACCTGCAACGCGTCAACGTCGCGGATGCCGCTCTGCTTCGGCTCGCCTCCGTTACGCCTTGGAACCATCTTCACCTCGTGAGCGGTCTTCGTGAGCGGGTGGTCGCTGTCAGTGCTGAGTGGCCGATCTTCGTGGTGATACATAACCGATCCGACCTCTTTGCAGTATCTGTGAGCCAGCTGTGAACATCGTGGTCGTCGCTGGGACAACGACCGCCATTACCCAAGGGGGGTGAAAGCCGTGACCCCGCTGCCCGTAATCGACCTGTCCGAACCGCTGCCCGCGGTCGCGCGCTCGATCGGAGCCGCGTGCCGCGACAGCGGGTTCTTCTACATCGCCGGCCACGGCGTGCCGGACACCCTGCTCGCCCGGCTCGACGCGCTCAGCCGCTCGTTCTTCGCGCTGCCCATGGCGGCCAAGCTGGAGATCGCCATGGAACACGGCGGGTCGGCCTGGCGCGGCTTCTTCCCGGTCGGCGCCGAGCTGACCTCGGGCCGGCCCGATCTCAAGGAGGGCCTGTACTTCGGTGCCGAACTCGACCCCACCGACCCGCGGCCGCTGCACGGAGCGAACCTGTGGCCGCGCCAGGTCCCGCTACGGGACGTCGTGCTGCCCTATCTGGACGCCATGACCGAACTCGGCCAGAACGTCCTTCGTGGCGTCGCCGTGAGCCTCGATCTCGAACCCGACCACTTCGCCACCGGCTTCACCGCCAACCCTACAGTCCTGTTTCGGATCTTCCACTACCCGCCGGCCCCCGCCGACGAATGGGGCGCCGGCGAGCACACCGACTACGGCCTGCTCACCCTGCTCGCCCAGGACACCAACGGCGGCCTGGAGGTTCGCACGCCGCGCGGCTGGGTAGCCGCCCCGCCGCTGCCCGGCACGTTCGTCTGCAACATCGGCGACGTCCTGGAGCGGGTGACCGGCGGCGAGTACCGCTCCACGCCGCACCGCGTCCGCAACACCAGCCGCCGCGACCGGCTCTCCTATCCGTTCTTCCTCGACCCCGGGTTCGACGTCGAGGTACCGGCGCTCGGCGGCACCTATGGTGACTACCTGCTCGGCAAGGTGTCCCGCGTCTTCCCGGCGCTATGGGACACCGTCTCCCAGGCAACGAGAACGGGTGACTCGCCCCGGCGGGTGGAGCCCGCCAACGTCGACCCAGTCCATGATCATTGAAAGTGTGCGGCTACGGGGCGCCTTCGCACCCAGGCTGCATGGTGATCTCACGATCTTGAATGGTTTGTGGCCGCTAACGCGACCGTTGCGGTGAGCCGCGTTGAGCGCGGTTGGAGGCGCCTGAAACGCCGTTGGGTGTGGCTCTTCCTGGAGATGGGTTCGGCGGCGTGGGTCCGGCGTGGGTCCGGCGTGGGTCCGGCGTGGGTCGGTGCTGGGCGCAGGGGGTGGCGGGAAGCCTGGGTGTCGCTTTGCGGGGTGATGTGACTGATTGGTCAACTGGACGGTGTGCCGTTGACCAAT
>DASSUA010000215.1:0-4983 GCA_035707525.1 Pseudonocardiaceae bacterium | reverse complement strand
GGTTGACCGGCGTGGCCGGGATGATCGGCGTGCTGGCGACGCTCACGGTCGCGGCCGGGCTGTTCCGGTTGCTGCGCCGGCCCGCGGCGAGACCGGGCGCCGGTAACGGCGGCGGGGCCGGTAACGGCCGTGACGGTGACGGCTGACCCGCATGCTCGACGTGCTGCACCGCCCGGGTAGCTCGCTCGTGCACCTGGCGGCCCCGCAGGCCAAGCTCGTCGGTGCGGCGGTCGCCGTGCTCGCGGTGGTGGCGACGCCTCGCGAGCAGCTATGGGCGTTCGGCGCGCACCTGGTGGTGCTGGCCGCGGTGTGGACGTTGGCCGCCATCCCGCCCGGTTGGCTCGCGTGCCGGGCGTCGATCGAGCTGCCGTTCGTCGTGCTTGCGGTGCTGCTGCCGTTCGCCGGCGGTGAGCCGCGCGTCGAGCCGCTGGGCGTGTCGATGTCGGTGGACGGGCTCTATGCGGGCTGGAACATCCTGGCCAAGGGCACGCTCGGCGTGCTGGTCTCGCTCACGCTGACCGCTACCACGCCGGCACGCGAGCTGCTCGTGGGCCTGCAGCGGCTGCGGGCGCCGGCCGTGGTGATCACGATCGCCACGCTCATGCTGCGCTACCTCAGCCTTCTCGTCGAGGAGGCCGAGCGGATGCGTATCGCGAGGATCAGCCGTGGCCACGACCCGCGGCTGAGCACCCAGGTCGGAGCGACCGCTCGCGGCCTCGGCACCCTGTTCGTCCGGTCGTACGAGCGCGGCGAGCGGGTGCACCTGGCGATGCTGTCGCGGGGCTGGGCCGGCGCCATGCCGACCGCCGGCCGCCAAGCCGGCCGGGCGGAGCTCGCCGCCGCCGTGTTGCCGGGCCTGGCGATGGCGCTGGTCGCCACGATGGCGTGGGGGCTTCGGTGAACCCGGCCGTGCAGGTCCGCGGCCTGGTGTTCGACTACCCGGACGGGCGCCGGGCGCTCGACGGCGTGGATCTGGGGATCGGGGATGGCGAGCGGGTCGCGGTGCTCGGCCCGAACGGCGCCGGCAAGACCACCCTCGTGTTGCACCTCAACGGCGTGCTCGCCGCCGCCGCCGGTGAAGTGACCGTCGACGGCCTGGGCGTCACCAGGCCGAACCTCGCCGAGATCAGGCGCCGGGTCGGGATCGTCTTCCAGGACCCGGACGACCAGCTGTTCATGCCGACGGTGGCGCAGGACGTCGCCTTCGGGCCGGCCAACTTCGGGCTGCGCGGGGCGGAGCTCGACGGGGCGGTCCGCGCCGCACTCGAAGCCGTCGGCATGGCCGAGCACGCCGACCGGTCGCCGATGCACCTGTCGTTCGGCCAGCGCCGCCGGGTCGCGCTGGCGACCGTGCTGGCGTGCGACCCTCGGCTGCTCGTGCTCGACGAGCCGTCGTCGAACCTCGAGCCGGTCGCGCGGCGCGAGCTCGCCGAGGTGCTGCTCACCCTGGACCGCACGATGGTCATGGTCACGCACGATCTGCCGTACGCGGCGCAGCTGTGCCCGCGCAGCGTCATCCTCGACGGCGGCCGGGTGGTTGCCGACGGGCCGACCCACGAGCTGCTGGCCGATCCAGGGCTGCTGGCCAGGCACCGCCTTGAGCTGCCCTACGGCTTCGCCATCCCCCGCTGATTTGCGCAGTACCCAGGGTCCGGCTGAGTAGCGCTACTCAGGCGCGCCGCCGCCCTTGGGACCGATGCTCGATGCCGTGACCCGACCAGTGAAGCCCAATCTGACCACGGCCTTCTATGCCCAGAGCATCATCTCGTTCAGTGTCTCCATCGGCAGCGTCGCGCTCGCCATCGTCTACCTGCCGGTCGACCCCTGGGTGCGCGCCTTCCTGTGTGTCGCCGTGCTCTACACCGTGACCTCGACGTTCACCCTGGCCAAGTGCGTCCGGGACCGGCAGGAGCTGGATCAGGTGGCGAGCCGGGTCGACCAGGCCCGGCTCGACAAGCTGCTCGTGGAGCACGACCCGTTCAAGGTCGCCGCCCCCTAGTGCCTCGACGCCCGGCGGGCGGCGGCAGCCCTCTCGCGACTCATTACTCAACGTAATCTCTGTTGATCGACGGTCGCTTTGCGTAGCCAACAGGACCGGCCGATCCACCGCACTTTTCTTTTGCTCTGAGAGCCGGCTGGCATCGCCCGTTTTGGCACGTCGCTGGCTGGGAGCGCAGGTCAGCGGCGCAGGCCAGCTGGCTCTCAGAGCAAGGGGACCGGTGAAGATCATTTGCCGGGGGCGAGAGTGTCACCCTAGGTCACTGAACTTTGATCAACAACTACCTGGAGTACGCCACGCCTCAGCAGGGCGGGCCACGGTTACCGCGCCCTGGTTGCCTGCCAAGGCACTCGCTCGTCAGGCCGGGTCATCGTCCAGACCGGCCTCCATGGCGTAGCGGACGAGCTGGGCCCGGTTGTGCAGTTGCAGCTTGCTCAGCGTGCTCTGGACGTGGTTCTGCACGGTCCGGATCGAAAGTACGAGGTGATCCGCGATCTGCCGGTAGGTCAGGCCCTTGGCGACCAGGCGCAGCACCTCCGTCTCGCGCCTGGTCAGCCGCGGCACGACGGCCGACGGCGGCTGCTCGGCGAGGCGGCGGTACTCGCCGAGCACCAGCCCGGCCAGTCCAGGGGTGAACACCGCGTCGCCGGCGGCCGTGCGCCGCACCGCGTCCAGGAACTCCTCCCGGCTCGCGGACTTGACCAGGTAACCGGCCGCGCCGGCCTTGACCGCCTGCAGCACGTCGTCGTGCTCGCCGCTGGCCGACAGCACGAGGACCTTCGGCGGCGGCTCGCAGGCCATGAGCCGGCGCGCCACCGCCACCCCGGGCAGATCGGGGAGCTGCAGGTCGAGGACGACGATGTCGGGCCGCACGGTCATCGCGATGCGCACCGCCCGCTCGCCCTCGCCGACGGTGGCGACCACGTCGTAGCCGGCCTCGGCCAGGTCCCTGGCGATCGCGTCGCGCCACATCGGATGATCGTCGACGATCATCACCCGCGGCGCGCTCACGGCCGGGACCTCGGGCCGGCCGGGCGCGAGGCCGCGTGGACCGGGACGGACAACTCGATCTCCACGCCGCCACCTGGGGCCGACCCGACCTCGACGGTGCCGCCGAGGTCGGCGATCCGCCCGACGATCGACTCCGCGACCCCGATCCGGCCCTCGGCGGCGGCCTGCCGCAGCCGGTCGTCGGGCATGCCGACCCCGTCGTCGCGGACGGTGACGGTCACGACGCCGTCATCGGCCTCCACGAGAATCCACGCCCTGGCCCCGTCGCCGGCATGCCGCCGCACGTTGTCCAGCGCCGCGGCCACCGCCGCGGCGACCTCGCGCGCACGATCTGCCGGCATCGGCACGCCGGCCACGGCGGTCGAGACGGTGACGCGGGCGGTGCCGTAGCCGCGCAGCAGCGCCCCGAGATCGGCGAGCCCGGCCCCGGCGCCGGCCGGTTCGCCGCGGACCAGTTCGCGCAGCGCCCGTTCCTGCTCGCCTGCCAGCCGGCCGAGTTCGGCCGCCTCGCCGCCGATCTCCGAGCCGCGGCGCTGAACGAGAGCCAGCACCTGCAGGACCGAATCGTGGATGCCGCGCGCCAGCCGCTCGCGTTCCCGGGCGGCGGCCTCCTGCCGCACGGCCCGCCGCATCCGCTCCTCGGCCCGCCTCGCGAGCCGGCTCACGTGCCCGACCGTCAATGCGGCAAGCAGCAGCAGGACCGCGGCGTTGATGGTGCCGGGCGCTACGCCACGCAGCGCGAAGTCGAGCGCGATGATCACGGCCGCCACCACCAACGCGGCCCGGCGCCCACCGAACACGGCCCACGCCAGCACCGGCGTCGCCACCCAGGCCGCCGTGACCGGCATGGAAACGCCTGCCGAACCGTAGACGTACGCCGACGAGGCCAGACACGCGAGCGTCACCGCCAGGTCGACCGCGAGCAGCGACCACCCCGGTGATCTCGCGTAGGCGACCGTCGCGACCGCCGTCCACAGCGCCATGACCGCGATCACGAACCAGCCCGCGACGGGCCGGTGATAGGCATCCGCCACGGCGAAGGCCAACGCCGCGTGGCACAGCGCGCCGACCCGGAACACCGCGATGGCTCGCCAAAAGGAGCCGTCGACACCAGCCGCACCGCCCACGCACGACCTCCCCGGGTCCGCGGCAGGTCTTGCGGCCGAGCCTAACTCTCGCGGCGCCGCTCGTCGGTGGGCAGCTCCAGGCCGCCCGGCATCTGATGGACCGGCGGCATCGGCGGCACAGGCGGTACCGGCGGCGCATCGATCGCGGCCTGGCGCGTATGGGGCAGCTCGCCGGGCAGCGCGACATCCTTGTGCGCGACCGCCTCGGCCGCCCGCACCGCCGCCGCGACCTGCGGGTCGGTCGAGATGTCGAACCAGCCGGCGACCGCCTCGTCGTCCTCCTCCGGGCGCCGCCTCGGCGCCTCCGGCTCCTTGCTCGGCTCGTACCGGAACACGCCGTCCTCGCCCTGCGAGCCGAGCATCTTGGCGAAGCCCTCCAGGGCCTTGCCGAAATCGCTCGGCACGATCCACACCTTGTTCGCGTCGCCCTGCGCCATTTGGGGCAGCACCTGCAGGTACTGGTAGGCCAGCAGCTCCGGGGTAGGGCGGCTGGTCTTGATCGCGTCGAACACCTTCTCGATCGCCTTGGCCTGGCCCTGGGCCTGCAGGTAGCGGGCCGCCCGCTCGCCCTGGGCGCGCAGGATGCGGGACTGCCGCTCGGCCTCGGCGGCCAGGATCGCGGCCTGCTTGGCCCCCTCCGCCGACAGGATCTGGCCCTGCTTCTGCCCCTCCGCGGTCTTGATCGCCGACTCGCGCTGGCCCTCGGCGGTGAGGATCATCGCGCGCTTCTCGCGGTCGGCGCGCATCTGCTTTTCCATCGAATCCTGGATCGAGGGCGGCGGGTCGATGCTGCGCAACTCGACGCGGGCCACCCGCAGGCCCCAGCGGCCGGTGGCCTCGTCGAGC